>DPSD01000610.1:0-2111 GCA_003538495.1 Accumulibacter sp. | reverse complement strand
CTTCTCCGGCGTCTGGTAGACGATCACCGCGAGCGCGCTCTCCAGTTCGCCCAGGCGGTTGAGACGGCCGAAGCGCTGGCGCAGGGCGGACAGCGGCGCGCATTCGGTCACCAGGCCGTCCATGTCCAGGTCCGCTCCCACCTCGATGGTCTGCGTCGCCACGACGAAGAGCGGCATGCGGCGGCCCCGGCTGCCGACGGCCATCCTCGGGAGGTACTCTTCGGTCAGCGCTGCCTTGTCGCAGGGACGGATGCGGCCGGTGAGGAGTACCGCTTCGCCATGGTTTTGCAGGTGCTCGAACACCGCGCGCGCGATCGACCCGATTGCACACCACGGCGACCACTCCGGCCCCTTCCTGGCGCAGCCGCAGTGCCTCATCGGTCAAGGTACGCGCGCGGTCGGCATCCGCCGCGAGCTTGATGAGCAGCGCCGGCTTGCCAACTTTGATCCGACGCGACAGCACGGGATGTGCCCAGTCGGCGTCGCTGAGGCCATGGGTGTTGGCACCGGCCCAAGTGGCGGACATCGGCAGGACGCGCCACGGCAGCGGCAGGACATTTCCCCGTTGCGCCGCAACGCTGGCCAGTGTCTGGAGCAGCGGTCGCACCAGATGGACCTCGTCGACCACGAAGAGCGCGTCGTTGCCGAGCAGCCCGGCGTGGATCGAGGCGGCCTGCGGGCTGATTCCGTAGCCGCTGAACAGCAGCCGGGAGCAGACCTGATCGACCGTGGAGATGATGACGGCGAGGCGCAATGGATCGGAGAGCCAGTCCTCCTCGATGGTCATACCCCCGCGCATGCTGACGACAGTGGGTTGCTGGTCTGCCTCCAGGCCGGCGGCGAGGGCCTTGGCGTACTCGGTGACTCCGTCCACCACCAATCGGCGGTCGATCACGTAGACCAGCCGCCGCGGAACGCGGAGACCCTGCAGGCGCGCCCACAACCAAACATCGATCACGGCCGTCTTGCCACTGCCGGTCGGCGGCGTCAGTGCTTCCGGCCAGTCCTCCGCGGCGACCCGTCCGGCCAAGGCCGCCTGCCACGGGAACGGCAGGTAGCCGTGGCGTTGCTCATACCAGGATGGAAAGCTTTGTGCGTCTTGAGCCATGGCGTCGGTCAGAGTGGTTTGCTGTCGAACGAAGTCTGGGCGAATCTCCCAGGCGAGCATTGGCGGTGCGGCATCACGAGAGCGCTCGCACATCATCGACCGGACGCAGCAGGCCCAGGCCGAAATGCCGGTCCTTGCCGACGAGCAGCGGTCCGGCAACCCGCTGCTCGAATGCCAGTGCGACGTGGGTCCAGCATCCGCGGCTGCGGGGGCTAAACTCACGTGCGAGCGGCGCACCCCTGAAGGCGGAAAATTGGCCCAGTTTCACGTCCACCGGGCGCGGATAGCCCGCCATTTCCACCGAGTCGGCGACCACATCCTCGACACGCTGGCCGCGTTTGGGATGGCGGTCCAGCACCACCGGCGTGACGGATGCCCAGGTCAGAGACGGATGACACCAGGTCTGCCGCCACAGGCCCCTCGGCGTCTGCTGGTGTGCCGGCGGCATGCCGACACTGACTTGCCGGTCGCCGAAGTTCAGGTGGTCGACCTGCATCAGCGGTAGCACACAGTCGGTGCGTGCCTGCTCGTCGATGCCACGCGGTAACCATAATCCTAGCCCAAGCACGTGACCCCGCGCGTGGGTGTGGCCGACATCGGGGATGATCGCCCAGGCGGCATGATCGCCGCCGTGACCGTGGAGCAACGGCGAGGCCCCATCGCCCGCCCGGCTGAGGACCGCGGCCCGCAGGCCGTCAGCCAGTTGTGCAGTTCGGCGCATGTCGACCAGGCGGCCGGGGCGCAGCGGCAATAGTTCTCCCCAGGGCGAAGGTGCGATGCGGCCGACGATGTCCGTATAGCCCACCATGCCCGCGACACTGGCACGCCGTCCGGCGTCGAAGGCGACATCGAGTTCGTCGAGTCGCCCGGTGTGCGGTACTCTGAGGAGTCGATCGCCCATCCGAGAGGGCAGCAGGCGGTGCGGCATGTCGGGCACTTCCGAGACCAGCGAGACGGCCACGGGCGTCTTGGCGCGTCCCAGGTAGGTGACGCCGGCGGCGAT
>DPSD01000613.1:2710-5776 GCA_003538495.1 Accumulibacter sp. | reverse complement strand
TCTATTCGCTGGTCCTCGCGGCATTGATGGGCAACACCAACATCATCAGACTGTCGGACCGACCGTCGCCGCAAACGGATATTCTGGTCGACTTGCTGGGGCGCCAGATCGACGCGGGCGGTTCGTTCGAGGGGTTGGTCAGCGTCGTCCGTTACGGCCACGACGCTCAGATCAACGCTGCCTTGACCGAGTTGTGCGATTGCCGCGTCATCTGGGGTGGCGACAACACCGTGCGCACGATACGAGCGACGCCTTTGCCGCCCCATGCCTTGGAACTTGTCTTCCCCGACCGATACTCGCTGGCCGCCATCGACGCCGGCGCCTACCTGGCGCTCGCGGAAGCCGATCGCCCGGCGATAGCAGCTGATTTTTTCAACGATGCATTCTGGTTCGATCAGATGGCCTGCTCTTCACCACGCCTGGTTGTATGGTGTGGCGGCGAAAACGACGTTGCGGCGGCATCAAGTCTATTTTGGCTCGGCCTCGAAGGCGAGCTTGAGCACCGGGCTTACATGGCCCAACCGGCTGTCAGTGTTCGGCGCCTTGGTTTCTCGTGCGAAGTGGCAGCAGATCAGGCCCTGTCGGCGCATGTGCATGGCCGGTACTTCACGCGCCTGGTGGTGCCCAGCCTCGACGGCTTTTCGCGCGAACACTGTGGCGGCGGCCTGTTTTTCGAAGCTGCGGTCGAGAGCCTCGAGCACCTGGTTCCCTTCATCACCCGCCGCGACCAGACGATTTCGTATTTCGGTTTCGCCCGGCGACAACTTGAAAATCTTGCCGGCATGCTGATGGCGCGCGGCGTCGAGCGTATCGTGCCGATCGGCCAGGCCCTGAAGTTCGGCCGCTTCTGGGACGGGCACGACATGCTCATGTCGTTTGGGCGATACATTCACATCATCACGCCGCGCGCGCGCAAGCGCTGATCTCCCGGCGGCAGGAACGCGCGGGCGGCGTGGCAGGGGTCAGCGAGCCGCATCCAGTCGAGCAAAGTCGTAGCAGTGGACGCCACTATCGCATAGGCCAAGATACGCCAGCCTTATGCTCTCGCAGTCGAGCAGAACCAGTCGGACTCCGCCCACGCGTGCCTCGCGCCAGGCACCCATGCTCCTGAGGGGCGGGATCAGTCGGCGAAGGACGCGAATCCGGGCAACCCTTGAGTCGAAAAGCCTTGTTTCCGTCGGAATCCGGGTGCCGTTGCGGTCAATGCTCGCGAGCTGGAAGACTTCCGTGGTGAACGGGGAGTGCGGCAGCTTGTCCTCATAGAGCTCCTCGAGCGTGTGAAAAAAAGTCATTGCCTGGATGTCAACGTCGATCAGGAGGATGCTGCCGCCTCTGGTCAGCAACTCGTGGAAAGGCGAACCGCTGCCGCAAGGTGTTTTCGCGGCAGGATGACCGGCGGCGATCTCTTCGGCGTTTTTTCCCCATACCGCGACCGGGTGAGTCGGGTGTATGCTTCTGACGGTCGCCGGCATCCGGCGCAGCAACTCAGTCAGTATCCCCATTTGCGACGGGCTGCGACGAACGTTGAAAGTCTCTGACTTCGCATAGTCGCTGGCCAGTCCGGTAAACGGCATGGTCGGCATCATGATCGTTCCGCTCTCACCGACCACCGACTGAATGACCCGGAGGGCGTCCAGCGGCGTTCCCGCGAAACCGATGAAACGGTCGACCGAACTGTGCACCATGACCCGCGCGCCTGGGCGCAGCCCGGTAGCCTCTAGCGCAATCCGGAAATCGTTGGCGTCGAATCGACGGAAGGTCTTGAAGTAGGTGCGCCGCGCGCGATGAACGAAGGACTTCACGGTTTGCTTCAGGCCGGAAAGGGCGTTTGACATATTCATGCCGGGCGCGCCGCCGTCTTGCTGTGAAATCTGATTTCGCTAGCCGCTACCATCAAGGGAAGACGCGATTTGTAGACTGAGTTCAGATACTTGTATCTCCCGCGCTGGTAAGTCATTGATGTTCCCCCGACGTATCGTAGCGCGCAGTCGTGCCAGCGTCATGCGGGCGTCGTCCCAATGAGCGCGGCGGGCAACGCGGCAAAAGAGAGACCGGAGACCTCGTAGATGCGGTGGGGCACCCCGAGAGTTTTGAATTGGCGGACTGCATTGATCTCATTCAGCAGAATCTCCTGCTCGATAATAAGCGGAAAGTGTCCCAGACTGATACTTGCCGTGAGTGACCGTATCCCAACAAGCCGAAGCCGCGAACCATCTTTGATTTTGGTCGGCACATGTTGTTTCGTCTAGCGAAATCTCTGGAGACTCCGGCTCCTGTGCTTCTGAGCACCGGCGTTGCAGTCCTGAACTTGCCCGAAGTGGTTGGCAATGCGGCTTGGCCCACACAAGCCGCTTATAGCCAACCACGGGTGAGGACGCCGAGTAGTTGGTGACGGAACAGCGGCTCGGCGACCAGATGGCGTATCCTCTTGACGCAGGCCCAGGGACCATTCTTCCGCAACATATAATATAAGCCCATTGCCTCGTCCAACAGCGCAAGCCGACAAGTCGTCCGCCAAGAGCCGCGCAGTACCTGCGGACGTTTCAGATCCGCCGACAGTTCTTCCAAGCGCTGTACCTGCGAGCGCACTTCACCCGGTAAGAGCTCAGCGGGCCGATGGAACTGATGGTCAATTGCGACGTGAGTGACGGTTGCGGCCTGTACCACCGGTCCCAACTCCAAAGCCAGAAAAGCACCATAGCGCGTCTGCTGATATCCGCCTTGGTACTCTCCAATCGCAAATGCCCAGTTACCTAGCGAATAAGCGATCGTCTTGCCCTTATAGGTCTCCATGCCCTGAACAACATGGGGATGATGCTGAATGACGGCATCGGCGCCGCAATCTACAAGCCGTCGTGAGAAGCGAACCCGTCGTGGTGACGGGTGATCAACGAATTCCTGGTCTGCATGAAGGATGACAATAACGAAATCACAGCGCTTCTTGAGGGATTGGACCTGGTGCACCAGACGGGCCATGTCCATCGGCGCCGAGCCAAATCTGTGAGCAGTGGCATTAGCGTACGCGAACTCCGCCCCGCAAACGAAGCCGACGGTTCGGTCGCGCAC
>DPSD01000613.1:0-2506 GCA_003538495.1 Accumulibacter sp. | reverse complement strand
GTGCCGACGGTTCGGTCGCGCACGTCTACAACGTGCGGCGACACTGCGTCTGCGTAAGTACAACCGGCACCGAAATGCGGAATGGCGCTTCTTGACAGGGTATCGAGTGTGGACTTTAGTCCAGAGAGACCGTAGTCAGCAATATGATTGTTGGCCAAACATAGATGTAGATTAGGGACGCGAACCAATGCGGTCGTAACGCTGGACGCAACAAACAGATTGGCGGTAAGCTCCCCACTCGCATCCCGATCCTGAATTGTGCATTCAAGATTCCCTATCAGAAGATCGACACTCGAAAGTAGTGCCAGCACCTCGGAGTGCAGCACTTCATCCCCAAGTTCCGCGAGAAGTTTAGTATGGGCAGTACCAAGTCCGAAGTCGCCAACGAAGCCGATACGGATCTGCGCAATGTCAGCCTTAGCGGAAACCTGATTATTCATCACGACATCCTGTGGATTGTTGCGAGTTGCTTTGCGATCGCGGCCTCAAGCCTGATGGCCATCCTGAGAAGTCGGAGCGCTACAATACACAATCGATACAGAGACAAGCGGAGATTACAATTGTGCAAAATAGCGCCATTATTTCCCGCAGCCCCGACTAGCAAAAACGTACTCGTCTCGAAATGACTGTCGGCACCGTCAACGGGGGCCGTAGAACAGCCGGCAAAACAAGCAGAGAAACAGCGGCAGCGAACGCGGACGCAAACGATCCGAGAATCAGTTCAGATCGGATCATCCAGGTGGCCCCCGGCAATCGCCAAGTGTCGCTGCAGCAGCCCAATCATTTTCGTTGCATAAGTGTAGTCCTTCGAAAGCAAAAATTGCACTAAATACGCAAAACTGAATTGCAAGCGCGAGATGATTTCGTGCGGAAATTCACCTGTGGTCAGAATCTCCCATCCGCGCTGGTTGCTCAGCTTGCTGCGGAAACGGGCAGCGGCGCCGACCGTACCCTTTTCCCACTGCGTTCGACCTTCAAGTTCTCTCGGAATCGGCAACGGACAGGGTTGATGACCAGGGTAGGTCTGCCAAGGCAATGACAACATCGATTCCGGGTAGTTAGAAACCACCTTCATATAGAAGTCATGGTTGAAGGCATACTCGATAGGAACCGAATGCATGAACTCAATCAGCTTCATATCGTAAAATGGCGTCAAATATTCAATTCGCGATAAATCAATGTCCTCAAAATGCCCACGCATCAGTGCGCGGGCTTCCTGTGAAAAGTGAAAGTGATAGAATCGCCGGCCTGGATCCGGGAAGTGGCTATCGGAGAAACCGCTCTCGATCGCTTCCTTCGCCAGCGCACCAAAGCGCGCAGCGTAATGCGCCTTGGTGCTACGAGGCCAGACGATTCGCTTGTGTCGGAGGTATGATTCAGCAGCATCTCTGGTACGATTGTCGCGGAGTAGAGAAACGATTTGAGGCAGTACGTGAACATAACCCAGAGTAAAGCTGCCGTCGAACCCGTGCCAAACCAGTCGCCCGGGATTCTTGAGATGATTCTCGTCCCCACTTCGAAGATGCTTGACCAGCAGAGCTGACATATCCGGATAAGATGTGCCCGGCGGACTAGGCCGCTCCTCATGCTGTGTGCCAGAGAGTTCGGCGAACTGGCGGGCGAACGTCTGGTCCTGTGAGCCGGCAATGGAGAAATTGATCGACCGAACATCGATACCCCGCTCTCGCAGGAGGGTCACGATCACGCGCGAGTCGAGGCCTCCCGTAAGCATCGACGTTGTGGACCGTATGGTGCCGGTCCGCACGGACACAGATTCTGCCACGACGTCGGCACCGGTTTGCGCCAAGCGATCAGGGGACTCCGACGACTCCTGGAGATCGTCCCACTTCCAGTAAAAAGAAGTCTTGGTTTCTCGTTCTCCTACCACCAGCATTTCGCCGGCTCGCAGCCTCTTGATGCCCAAGTAGGGGGACCGGTTACCAAGCTCCGTGCCGAAATGCACAAGATCGGCGAATCCGGCGAGGTGAAGAACTTTCCGTACCGACGGAATGCTTTCGAGAATGCGCAGCGCCGTCGCAAAAACGACATGCTCCCCGTCATTGCAGAAATACATGGGGCGTAGTCCAGCACGGTCAGTGGCTAAAACCAGTCGACCTCGTGCTTCGTCGTGATGAGCGACACAAAAAGCTCCGCGCGACGTGCTCAGTGGGGTGAGGTTGCCAACTAGTAACGCCTGATGAATCTCTTGTGCGTCCGCTGCCCTCGTCCGGGCAGGATCGGCAGCGCGCTGCTCGCCGATGGGGTCGCCAACAAGCATGGTCGTGGCCCCATCCGGGCCGCGACACACACCTGACGCGCCAAAGGCGCCGATGTCGATCTTGGCAAGAAAGCAACGGCCCGACTGGACCTCTTCAATTCGATCGGCTGGATTTCTGGACAGAGTTGCGACAAGATCGGCGCGAAGGGTCTGATCACTGCCCGCCGTCTGGCCCCGATAAAAAAATCCTGCTAGAACTGTCAACTGTTTTCCTCATCGGTATCAAGA
>DPSD01000647.1 GCA_003538495.1 Accumulibacter sp. | reverse complement strand
GGTTTCACCCCGGCGCCGACACATTTTGATTGGTGCGCCCCTGAGAGCACAGTTGCGACGCGAAATAGTTCTGCACCGGCCCATCGAAGAAGACGCAAGCACGACTTGAACGCCAACGTGCCAGTGCCTCTCCAGCAAGCCCGCGGAATGACTCAGCGTCGCTCGCCCTGTCCGCCCGCAACTCGCAGTTCCTCGCTACCCGACTAGCGAGCGAACTCTGGCCCGAGGAGGTCACCGTCGCCTGGAGAGCCAACGGCGCGGCAAACTGGATGCCGGCTATTTCGGGGTGAGGATGAGCGTGGACGCGTGTCGATTGTTCGGCCAAGCGGTCAGCGCTGGCCCACTTCAGACAGTGCGAGCAGCGCTGCGCGCGACCATGCCAAACCACAATCCATGAGCCAGGCAGCCGACTCCGCTTCCTACAAGCCGCACGCAAGGCCGCTTCCCGACGCGCTCGGGAGCATTGCGCCAGCGCCAGCGGACCAATCAGTGGCTGGCTCACCAGATGGCCGGTGGCCTGGGTGTCGCTTGCAATCACCCAACGCTGCAATCTCGACTGCACGCTGTGCTACCTCAACGAGTCGTCCGAAGCGGTACGCGACTTTCCGCTGAAAGAGGTCTTCCGCCGAATCGACAACATTGCCGAGCACTACGGCCCCGGCACCGACGTCCAGGTTTTGGGGCGGCGAGCCGACGCTGCGCCGCCGCGACGAGCTGCTGGCTATCGTCCGCCGCCTGGCCAGCAGCGGCCTGCGCGCGTCGCTGTTCACCAACGGCATCAAGGCCACCCGCGACTTGCTGGTCGAACTGGCTGAGGCCGGTCTGACCGACGTCGCCTTCCACGTCGACAGCACGCAGCAGCGCCCGGGCTACCACAGCGAGAGCGATCTGAACACGCTGCGTCGCGGGTACCTTGAACGCGCTCGCGGTTTGCCGATCAGCGTCTTCTTCAACAGCTTCGAGAACGACATCATCCGGCCGTGCACGCGGGCACGCGACGATGCGTGCATGCCACATTCACCGCCGCCGGGCTCGACGCCCAACTCGACCGCGAGACGCTGGCTTACTTTGCGAAACCCGAAAACTTCCGCATTGACGCCGCCAATCGCACCGTCTGGTTGGGCTAAATTCTCGACTTCTACCCCGAAGACTTCGTGCCACGCCAAGCCGCCAGCATCATCGAATACGCCAACCGCTGCGCACCCGAGCAAGCACTGCCGAGCTTCCGGGTGCGCTTTACGCCGTATGACTGGGCCGTCGCCAACAGCCGTCAGCCACGGCCAGAAGGCCTGTCGAGTTCTACGCGCTGAAGCGCAACCACTGACATGGCGACCAGAACCGGGCCGGTCATGTGCTTGAGAGCCACCCCACGGCGCTCGGCAAGCACTAGCAGAAGATCCTCTCCAAGCGCCAAGCCGGCGCCCGAAAGACCAGCAGAGGTACGTCGCGGTCACGCCGGTGAGGAAGGAAATCCTGCGTAGCGCTCAATTACGAGCTACGGTGGCGACGGCTGCCTGCGAGAGCGGCCAAACCGAATCCCAGCAGCGCCAGAGAGACTGGCTCGGGAATCCCGGGTGAGGGTGGCTGAAAATTCGCTTCCAGACCCATGATGCCGTTGATTTCGTTGTCACCATCAGCCAGCAAGGCACCGGGACCGCCCCAAATCACGGACGCATAGCGGAAGGTCGCGCTAGTGCCAGTGCCCACGGCATACGCAAATCCGTCCCAGATCACCGTGGTGTCAGCGTAGATGCCTTCAAGCCAGACGCGCTCGGTAACGGCCTGGGTCCAGTTGATTTTGTCGTTGGACAGGTAGACCGTTGATTCGATTGCTTCCTGTGGCAATGGGCCATGGTCGATGGTGTTGAAAACGGCGGCCTTGGTGGCCTGGAATCCGAGATCCCAAATCGAGTTGCCGACCGTGTTATCAGTCTGCACCCAGTGCTGATCGACGCTGCTACCGCCGACGGCGGCTCCCGACCCGACGAACGTGTAATTGTAGGTGCCATCGTTGGCATCATTCACGTTTGGCTGGTCGAGCGAAGTGCCGTAACTACCGAAACCCGGGTTTGCGACCAGGTCAACACCGTTGTACTTGATGAACTGCGCGGCGGCAAAACCGGCTGGATTGAAATGGCCGTCGTCCAGAAGTTGATTGCTAACCACCAACTGACGGTTCGCCAGAGTGTTGGAGCCGTAGTAAAGTGCAGCGAAGGTGCCCACCGTGGCGCCCTGCCAGGAACGCGCGTCGTCCGGATCGGTGACCAATGCGGCATGTGACACGTTCGCTGCAAGCAAGGATAGGGAAAGTATTGATATTGGTTTGAACATGGTGACCTCCTGTATTCGGTACGTTGGCAGATTGGCGGGTGCTCTGATGCTACCGCTTGACGGCGACATCGCCGAACATACATTCGTAAAGCACCAATCGTGCCCAATATCTGAAACGACGCGCCACGCAACTGAATTAATTGCGATTTTATCGCTTCATGGCCAATCATTCACCGCGGGCGGCCGCCTCGTTCACAGCCTATGTAAGAAATTCCGACACTCACCATCGGACATTGTGTCGTTGCGAGTGCGCGGTCACTCGTCACCCACCCGCCTCTTTCCGAGTGCCGGCTTGGGCCTTGGGATGGCAGCAGCCTTACCCTGAACCAGCATCCATTGCGAAGTGACCCCTCCATCAACTGCGACGATGACGGGCCTGGAAAGCAAACGTTCACCTGCCTCGCAACCAGCGGCGGCACCACCGCAATCGAAGTAGAACCGCGTGCCAGGCGGAGAATGTCTGGCGAGGTCCGTCCGGAACCTTTCCGCTTCAAGTCACCTGCTGCGAGCGCACTCCCGGGAGCCGCTGAAAATCAGCCGCTCGCCAACTGGGTCACGAAGGTCTTGACGCCGCGCAGCATCATTTCGATCGACATCGCCACCAGCACCAGGCCCATCAGCCGTTCGAGGGCGACCACGAAGCGGTCGCCGGCGACCCGCTGAATGCGCTCGGCAAGAACCAGCACGACAGCACTGACGGCCATCGTGATGCACAGCGCGCCGACCCATTCCATGCGTCGGTCAGGCGCCTGCGAGACCAGCAGGAGGACGGTGGCCAGTGCCGACGGCCCGGCGATGGCCGGAATCGCCAGTGGCACGATCAGCGGCTCACCGACGGTGTCGGGGGTGTTCACAGCGGGCTGCGGGAAGATCATGCGCAGCGCGATCAGAAAGAGGATCACACCGCCACCGATCTGCAAGGACAATTCGCTCAGGTTCATCAGCCGCAGGAAGCCATCGCCGACAAACATGAAGAGCAGCAGCAGAACAAAGGCAATCAGCACCTCGCGCAGGATCACCCACGATCGCCGTTCAGGGGCAACGTGGCGCAGCGCGTTGGCGA
>DPSD01000166.1 GCA_003538495.1 Accumulibacter sp. | reverse complement strand
TGTTCTGGTCCACGGCGATCAGCAGCGCACAGGCGTTCTCGAAGCGGTGGCTCATGTCGTCTCCTGGTTTGGCAGCCGCGGGCAGGAAACGCGATCGAGAGCGTCCCCGGGCGCCGACTATCGTACTCGAGATCGCCTGCTCCGATCCGTGAAGTGGACACGCCGCGCGCTCACCACGGCTGCCGGGTCAGCCAGCGGGCGGCAATCGACGCGTCGGCGATCGGATGATTTCATCGCTTCTCCGGGTCTTCGGCGTACCTGTGCATGGCCTGGCGCAGGAAGGCGAGGTGAGTGCGCAAGTTTCGACAGGCGGCACAAATCGTCAGGTGCGTCCTCAGCGTCACACGCTCACGCCCACGAATTTGTCGAGATTGACGCCCCTTGATGAAGGCTCATATACTCTCGATGGTACCGCTGGATTTCCTATCCTCCTCGACTCGGTCGCCCAGCGCACGGCGGAGATCGGCCTGCGCAAGGCGCTCGGCCACGCCGGCGCGGCGAACCTCCGCCAGCTCTATCCGGCGTATCCGGCCTTCCCCCCGACTGGGCGGTGCTCGCCGGGCTGGGAACGGCGCTGCTGACCGGCAGCGTCTTCGGCGTCCTGCCGGCGCGCCTCGATCCCGTACAGTCGCTGGCCAAGCGCTAGGGCCGGCTCCACCAGATGAAAATGCAACCATGAAGCACGCCCCGGACCTCGAAGAAGATGGACGTTCGCGACTCGCCGCCGCACCTGGCGGCCGGGCCGGACGCCGCGTCTGACCAATCACGATGGAACTCTCCCAGATCATCCAGGCCGTTCAGCAGGATGCCGTCACGGTCGTCTTCGTGAATGTCCTGCTGCAACAGTTGGGGTTGCCGGTCCCGGCCGTGCCGACCCTGCTGCTGGCCGGTAGCCTGGCGGCAACCCCGGGGCATCTGGGCCAGGTGCTGGCGGCCGCCATCGTCGCCTCGGTCATCGCCGACTGGCTCTGGTATCGGGCCGGCAGGGTCTTCGGCTATCGAGCGCTGGCCGGGCTGTGCAAGCTCTCGATCAACCCCGCTTCCTGCGTCAGCCAGACCGAGGCCCGCTTCATCCGCTGGGGGCTCTCATCGATCGTCGTCGCGAAGTTCGTTCCCGGCTTCTCGACGGTCGCGCCCCCCATCGCCGGCGCGCTGCGCATGCACCTGCCGGGCTTTCTCATGGCCGCCGGCGCGGGCGCCTGCCTGTGGGCAGGGCTGGCGCTCGGCGCCGGCTGGCTGCTCAAGGACGAGGTCCAGGCCGCCATCGGCGCGCTCGACCGGCATACCGGCACGGCGCTTGCCGTCGTGTTGCCACTCATTGGCGCCTGGCTGGGATGGAAACTGTGGCAGAAGTATCGCTTCAGACGATCCAGCACTGTCCCGCACATCACCCCCGACGAACTGATCGAGGCCTTGCGCTCGCAACAGCCGCCGCTGATCCTCGACCTGCGAGGGGCCACGATGATCGCCGAAACGGACGCTGTGCCTGGCGCCAAGGTGGCCGAGCACGACCGTCTTGACGACGCGGTGGGCGACTGGCCCAGGAGCCGGCCCATCGTCACCCTGTGCGCCTGTCCGGAAGACGCGGGAGCCATCGCCGCGGCACGCCATCTGCTCGACGACGGCTACCTCTCGGTAAGGGTGCTGCAGGGAGGCTACGACGCCTGGCTGGCAGCCACCCGCAACGACCCGCCGCGTCAGTAACCGGGCCAGGGCAGTGCCGGGGCGGCCAGGCGCCTTCCCGCATGGCCCGCGACGCGGCCGAAGCGCGGGCCATCGGCCTCCCAGTCGCGCTGCGCGCTGGCGATGTCCTCCTTGCTGAAGCCGACGAAGTTCCACCACACCAGGATTTGCTCGCCGAAGGGCGCACCGCCGAGCAGAAGGATGCGGCTGCCTGCCGTCAGTTCCAGCCTGACAGTGCCCGCGCCGTCGCCCAGATACGCGAACTCGTCGCTTGCGAAGCGCTCGGCGCCGATCCGTATCGCGCCTTCGAGAGGCAGGATGCCGTACTCGAATCCCGGATTCAGCGACAAGTCGACCGCGCCCCCCAGCGCACTGCACACGTCCATTCCGACCAGACGCGAGTGGAGTCGCGCAGGGGCCACATGTATGCCATAGGCGCCCGCCAGCAGCGTAAAGGCGCAGCCGCCCGCGTTCCAGCGTGGCAGGTCCGGATAGTGGTCGAACGCAGGATCGCAGTCGCTGACCCCGGAGGGCAAGGCGATCCAGAGTTGCGCGGCATGCAGTCGCCGCTCGTCGGGCAGCGACTCCTCGCTATGGCTGATGCCCCGCCCGGCCGTCATCAGGTTGACCTGACCGGGACGGATGACCTGCTCGTTGCCCAGACTGTCGCGGTGCAGAACCTCGCCCTCGATCATCCACGTGAAGGTCTGCAAGCCGGTGTGCGGGTGGGCGCCGACGTGCATCCCCTGCCCAGGGGCAAAGCCGAGCGGGCCGGCATGGTCGAGAAAGCACCAGGCGCCGACCATGCGGCGCTGCCGAGTCGGCAAGGCGCGACGGACGACCATGCCGCCACCCAGGTCGGCGACGCGCGCCTCGATACGTTCGATCGACGGGCTGGACGGGAGGGAGTGCGGAACGTGCGAGGGTGCCGGGAGTGAATCGCGATCGCTTGGGCTCATGGGACTTCCCCCAAAATGGCATACAGGCGAGCAGGCATGCGCGGCTCACCCCTCAGTAAAGTAGGTCGGCTGCAGGAAAAGGATTGGCTGATGCAGTGGTGTGCCCCGAAGATGCCCTTCTGGTGAACGATGAGCACGTCAAACCAGAGTGGCGGGTCGCCCGGACGTTCCGTATCG
>DPSD01000051.1:11781-12028 GCA_003538495.1 Accumulibacter sp. | reverse complement strand
GCGGTGCTCGGGGTACTTCGGCGCCTCGGCCAGCAAGAACAGCAGTGCGGCAGGAATGTGCGGTTCCAGCAGCGCGAAGAGCAGCGTCGACACGCGCTCCCAGGTCAGGCCGATGACCGCCAGCAAGAGGCCCAGCTTGGCCAGTTCGCCCATGTTGCGCCGGCCGGCGGCGAGCGACCCGAAAAAGGTCGTCGACAGACCCTTCTCGCGCCGCCGGCTGATCTCGTAAAGGCCGCCGGCCAGCAGT
>DPSD01000051.1:2035-11636 GCA_003538495.1 Accumulibacter sp. | reverse complement strand
AATGGGCTCCCCCCGGACGGTGCAGATGCGTCCTCGCGCAGGTAGACATTGAGCTGCGAGCGTGCGACTAGCCACAGGACCGAACTTCCGTCGGAGGCATACATCGTGATAGTGGCTCCGTGTGCAGAGCGTGCCACACTCGCCGCCGGGCCAGCAGTGGCGCGATCAGCAGAAAACCGGAAGTCGCCGCAATGAACAGATGCCCACGATACCAGGCGAAGATGGTGATCACATCGCCGACCGCCGCGAATAGCAGGCCGTAGGCGAGGCTGGCAATCGGGCTGGTGCGCAGGTCGCGCCAGCCGGCCGACAGCCAGAACAGCGGCTGGCCGAGCGGGACGCTGCGAACCTTCGGTGGCGCCATTATTCGGCTGCGCTCAGGTGGTGTTGCTTCTGGACCCATGCGTTCTCCTTGCTGAAGGGCGCCGACAGCGGTTCCCGTGCCGCGCCCTGACCTCGCTCATTCGGCCGGCTGTTCGCCGGTCAGTCGCTCGCAGGCCTCGGCGTACTTGGCGCGGGTGCCGGCAATCACTGCCGGCGGCAGCCGTGGCCCCGGCGCCTGCTTGTTCCAGTCCAGCGTTTCCAGATAGTCGCGCACGTACTGCTTGTCGTAAGACGGCGGGTTGCCGCCTGCGCGGTAGCCATCAGCCGGCCAGAAGCGCGACGAGTCCGGGGTCAGCACTTCGTCAATCAGGTGCAGGGTCCCGGCGGCGTCCAGGCCAAACTCGAATTTTGTGTCGGCAATGATGATCCCGCGCGAAGCCGCGTATTCGGCGGCAGTCGTGTACAGCGCGATGGCCGCAGCGCGCGCCTGCCCGGCGATCTCGGCGCCACTGCTGCCGGCTCCGGCAAGCAGGTCGGCGAGCGCTGCCGCGCAATCGGCTTGCGCGCGCTCGAAGGAGATGTTTTCGTCGTGATCGCCAATTGCCGCTTTGGTCGCCGGGGTGAACAACGGCTGCGGCAAACGGCTGGCAAGCTGCAGGCCGGCCGGCAGGGGGATGCCGCAAACGCTGCCGGTGGCCTGGTAATCCAGCCATCCCGAGCCGATCAGATAGCCGCGCACGACCGCCTCGACCGGGAGCGGCTGCAAGCGCTTGACGACCAGCGCGCGGCCGCGCACCTGCGCGCGCTCGCTGGCACTCACGACTGTTTCGGGATCGATACCGGTCAGTTGATTGGCGACGATACCGGCAAGTTTCTCGAACCAGAAGCACGCCAGTCGGGTGAGCACCTGGCCCTTGCCGGGAATCGGGTCCGGCAGGATGACGTCGAAAGCCGACAGTCGATCGCTGGTGACGATCAGCAGTTTGTCGGTGTCGACGGCGTAGATGTCGCGTACCTTGCCACGGCCGAGCAGCGGCAGGCTGTTGATCGTCGATTCAAAGAGCACATCGGTCACGTGTTCATCCGGTCCGGCAAATAGAGGATCAAGAGGTAGTCGAGCGTGGGGATTATAGGGCAGATCGTTGTCTGCCCGGCGACCTGGAAAGTACGGGAAAGCGATCGCGCAGCGTCGCCGAGAAGAACCGGGATCCGGGTCGCCCTCGTGCCCGCCAGCGGGCGGGTGCGGTTTCGCCGTCAGCTCGCGCTACGTTGCTGCTCGCCGACGCGAACGATCTTCAAGGTATTGGTGCCACCACTGGTGCCCATCGGCTCCCCGGCGGTCAGGACGATGAAGTCGCCCTTGTCGACGATGCCCTGCTCCATCAGTAACTGTTCGGCGTCGCTCAGCAGTTGATCGCGGCTGCTCGGCTGCTGGTCCATGAACAAGGGGAATACCGCCCGGTAGAGGCTCATCTTGGTCAGTGCGTCGGGTCGCGGGGTCAGCGCGTAGACCGGTACACCGCAGTTCAGGCGGCTCATCCACAGCGCCGTCGAGCCCGACTCGGTGAGTGCGGCGATGGCCTTGACCTTGAGGTGGTGCGCGGTCCAGATAGCCGCCAGAGAGATGGTCTGATCGATGCGCGTGAACACCTGGTTGAGGAATTCGCGCTCGAGAGTCACTTCCGCGGACTTCTCGGCTTCGAGGCAGATCCGGGCCATCGCCTCGACGGTTTCGACGGGGAACTTGCCCGAAGCCGTTTCGGCGGAAAGCATCACCGCGTCGGTACCGTCGAGCACCGCGTTGGCGACGTCGGACACTTCGGCACGCGTCGGGGCCGGCGACAGGATCATCGACTCCATCATCTGGGTTGCGGTGATCGCCAGCTTGTTCTTCTCGCGTGCCAGGCGAATCATGCGCTTCTGCAGCGCCGGCACGGCGGCGTCGCCGACCTCGACGGCGAGGTCGCCGCGGGCGACCATGATCCCGTCCGAAGCGGAGATGATTTCGTCCATCGCCGCCACGGCTTCGACCCGCTCGATCTTGGCAATGGTCAGCGCGTGTCCGCCGGCGGCGTGCATCAGCTGCTTGGCCATGTACATGTCGGCCGCGCTCTTGGGAAAGGAAACGGCAACGAAGTCGACATCGATGCTCGCCGCCGTACGAATGTCGTCCATGTCCTTGGCGGTCAGCGCCGGTGCCGAAAGGCCGCCTCCCTGGCGATTGATGCCCTTGTTGTCGGAAAGCTCGCCACCGTGGCGAACGACCGTGAAGATCTCCGAACCAAGCACCCGCTGGACGTCAAGCACGATCCTCCCGTCATCAAGCAGGAGAACGCTGCCGGACGAGACGTCACGGGTCAAGTCCTTGTAGTCAAGACCAACGCGCTCGCCGTTACCCAGCTCGCAGCGGGCGTCGAGGATGAACGGCTGGTCTTGTTCCAGCCAGACCTTGCGCTCTGCGAATTTCCCGATGCGGATCTTTGGCCCCTGCAGGTCGGCCAGGATGCCTACCGGGCGGCCCACGCGGGCGGCGGCCTCACGCACCAGTTGCGCCCTGTCGATGTGGTCCTGCGGCTTGCCGTGCGAGAAGTTCAGGCGCACGACATCCACGCCGGCGCGGATCATGCGTTCGAGCACATCGGCGTCGGAAGACGCCGGACCGAGGGTGGCGACGATCTTGGTATCGCGGGGCATCGGGGTTCCTATCTTTTTCTTGGGCTGGAATATGGTCTGAGATGAGCCATCCCGGCGCTGACTGCGGGCGAGGTGAAGCGACCGGCTGGTCCGCAGTTGTTTCGGACACCTCCGATCATCACCGCGTTCAACGATCATCGATGGTCGTGCCGGCGAGCGACGGCGACAGCGGTGGCGCCATCGTCGGGCGCCCACCGAGGGACCACAACCAAACCTTCCTGCGGCGATCGAGCAACACGCTTCCGACGCGCACTCCGGGACGAACGGCAACCGTGGCGACGCCGCTTTCGGCAAACAGAGCGGGTGGAAGTGCACGCGTAGCTGGACGGACGATTCCAGCACGCCAGCGCGCCGAGCGCCAAACCGGGACGCAGCCGACGGCGACGAGATTGCCGGACGAACGCACCAACCAGCGGGAACTTTGCCAAGCGTGAATGAAGCGGACGAGGGGTACCCGGAAGCACCCCTCGTTGTCTGTCTAGCGGGCCATGACCTTGATCATCTCCAGCACCTTGCAGGAGTAACCCCACTCGTTGTCGTACCACGACACGACCTTGACGAAGGTCCCGTCAAGCGCCATGCCGGCTTCGGCATCAAAGACCGACGTGCAGCTCTCGCCACGGAAATCGGTCGCCACCACTTTCTCCGCGGTGTAACCGAGAATGCCCTTCATCGGGCCTTCCGAGGCCGCCTTCATCGCTGCACAGATCGCTTCGTAGGTGGTTTCCTTGTTCAACTCGACCGTCAGGTCAACCACCGAGACGTCCGAGGTCGGCACGCGGAAGGCCATGCCGGTCAGTTTCTTGTTGAGTTCGGGAATGACCTTGCCAACGGCCTTGGCAGCACCGGTCGACGACGGGATGATGTTCTCGAGGATGCCACGACCGCCGCGCCAGTCCTTGTTCGACGGGCCGTCAACGGTTTTCTGGGTGGCGGTGGCGGCGTGCACGGTGGTCATCAGACCACGCTTGATACCCCAATTGTCATGCAGCACCTTGGCGACCGGAGCCAGGCAGTTGGTGGTGCACGAAGCGTTCGAAATGATCGTCTGGCCAGCATAGGTGCTGTCATTGACGCCGAACACGAACATCGGCGTATCGTCCTTGCTCGGTGCGCTCTGGATGACTTTCTTGGCGCCGGCAGCGATGTGCTTCTGGCACGATTCGGTGGTCAGGAACAGGCCGGTCGCGTCGACGACGATATCGGCGCCGACTTCGTCCCACTTCAGCTCGGCCGGATCCTTGACCGCGGTCAGACGGACTTTCTTGCCATTGACGACCAGCGCGTTGCCGTCGACTTCGATGGTGCCCTTGAAGCGGCCATGCACCGAGTCGTACTTGAGCATGTAGGCCAGGTAATCGGGTTCGAGCAGATCGTTTACACCGACGATCTCGATCTCCGGGAAGTTCTGCACTGCTGCGCGAAACACCATCCGGCCGATGCGGCCAAAGCCATTGATCCCTACTTTGATGGTCATGAAACGGTCTCCTTGAGAAATTACAAAACTGATTTCACGGTCGCGACCACGTTGGTCACCGTGAAACCGAAACAGTCGAACAGCTGGCCTGCGGGAGCAGACTCGCCAAAACGATCGATACCGACTACGGCGCCTTCGAGGCCGACGTATTTTCGCCAGAAGCCGCTGACGCCGGCTTCGACGGCCACGCGTGGTACGCCGCGTGGCAAAACTGTTGCACGATAGTCATCGTCCTGGCGGTCGAAGACTTCGGCGCAAGGCATCGACACGACGCGCACGGCGATGCCGTCGTCGGCCAGGGCCTGGCACGCGTCAAGTGCCAGTCCGAGCTCCGAGCCGGTGGCGATCAGGACCACCTGTGGCGCCGCGCAATCAACCAGAACATAGGCGCCGCGGCGAATGCGTGCCGGCGCCACCGCCGCGCTGACGCTCGGCAGGTTCTGCCGCGAAAGCGCCAGAATCGTCGGTCCGTCGTCGCGTTCGATGGCCGCGACCCAGGCCACACCTGTTTCGCCGGCGTCCGCCGGGCGCCAGACGTCGACGTTCGGAATCAGGCGCAGGCAGGCGAGATGTTCGACCGGCTGATGTGTCGGACCGTCTTCCCCAAGGCCGATCGAGTCGTGCGTGTAGACCATGATCTGGCGCAGCTTCATCAACGCTGCCATGCGGATGGCGTTGCGCGCGTAGTCGGAAAAAACCAGGAAGGTGGCGGTATACGGAATCAGGCCGCCGTGCAGCGCAAGGCCGTTGGCGATTGCCGTCATCGCAAACTCGCGCACGCCGTAATAGAGGTAGTTCCCGCCCTGGCCTTTGGCGACACCCCTGGAGCCTTGCCACAGCGTCAGGTTCGAACCTGCCAGGTCGGCCGAGCCGCCGATCAGTTCGGGCAGGCGCGGCGCAAGAGCGCCGATTGCATTCTGCGAAGCCTTGCGAGTGGCGATATTCTCGCCCTTGGCGGCGATCTCGGCCAGCGTCCGGGCGACGTACGCGGCCCAGTCCGCAGGCAGCTCGCCGCGCATGCGGCGCGAAAACTCGTTTGCCAGGTCGGGAAACGTGGCCTGGTAGGTCGTGAAGCGCGCTTTCCAGTTGTTCTCGAAGACACTGCCGCGCATGCGCCCATCCCATTTCGCATAAATCGCGTCGGGAATTTCGAAGGGGGCGTGCGGCCAGTCTAGATGAACGCGCGCCGCGGCGACCTCGGCCGCACCAAGCGGCGCGCCGTGGACCTCGTGCGTCCCGACCTTGTTCGGCGAACCCTCACCGATTCGTGTCTTGCAGCAGATCAGCGTCGGACGTTCGTTTTCGGCGCGCGCGGCGAGCAGGGCCACGTCGATGGCGTGACTGTCGTGCCCGTCGACGGCAGCGATCACCTGCCAGCCGTAGGCCGCAAAACGTTGCGCGCTATCGTCGGTAAACCAGCCTTCAACATGGCCGTCGATCGAAATGCCGTTGTCGTCATAGAGGGCGATCAACTTGCCCAGTCCGAGAGTACCCGCCAGCGAGCACGCTTCGTGCGACACGCCTTCCATCAAACAGCCATCGCCGAGGAAGACGTAGGTCGAATGGTTGACAATCTCGTGGCCTGGGCGGTTGAACTCGGCCGCCAGCAGCTGCTCGGCGATCGCCATGCCGACGGCGTTGGCAAGACCCTGCCCGAGTGGACCGGTGGTGGTTTCGACGCCTGCGGTATGACCGACTTCGGGATGGCCGGGAGTCTTCGAGCGAAACTGGCGGAAATTCTTCAGATCGTCGATCGAGACGTCGTAACCAGTGAGGTGCAACAGCGCGTAAAGCAGCATCGACCCGTGACCGTTCGACAGAACGAAACGGTCGCGGTCGGGCCAGGCGGGATTGCCCGGATTGTGGCGCAGGTGGCGACGCCACAGCACTTCGGCAATTTCGGCCATCCCCATCGGCATGCCGGGGTGGCCGGAGTTGGCTTGCTGAACCGCGTCCATGGCCAAGGCGCGGATGACGTTGGTCAGGGGGGAAGAAGCAGTGGGCACGATGATTCGCAGATCCGGAGCAGAGGGTTCGATCGCATGGGCAAATTATCCGCCAAAACAGCAGCCATTGCCACCTCCCCTTGTCGGGCAGTGAAAGTGGGCGGCAGCGCGGTTGCCCGGCCCAAGAAAAGCCCTAACGGGAAACGATACGATAACAAAAAATAACCATAAATCTCAAGAAGTTTAACTTTTAATTATCTATCGTGCCACCTACACTGGTGACACTTGAATTTGCAGCGCGAACAGAATGACCAGCATCCAGCCAACCGCAAGCACCGTGGCGGCGGCAGCAGCCGCCGCACCAGCCCTGCAAGCCGTCATTTTCGACGTTGACGGGACCCTCGCCGATACCGAGCGCGACGGTCACCGCCTGGCTTTCAACCAGGCATTTGCCCGGAGCGGGATGGACTGGGAGTGGTCGGTGGGCACCTACGGCGAACTGCTGGCGATCACCGGCGGCAAGGAACGAATTCGTCACTTCGCGGCGCTGCGCGCCCCCGAGTTGCTGAAGCAGCCCGACAGCGACGCCTGGCTGGCCGCCCTGCACCAGTTGAAGAGCGATATCTACTCGGAGTTGGTGCGCACCGGGACGATCGCGCTGCGGCCCGGGGTAGCGCGCCTGATTCGCGAATTGCACGGCGCCGGCGTTCGCCTGGCGATTGCCACGACGACGACGCGTTCGAGTCTGGACAGCCTGCTCGTCGCCAGCTTTGGCGACCAGGCGCGATCGCTGTTCGAAGTCATCGGCGCCGGCGATGTGGTGGCAGACAAGAAGCCTGCACCAGACATTTATCATTGGGTGCTGCGCCGGATGCGTCTGCCGCCCGCGGCTTGCCTGGCGATCGAGGATTCGCGACCGGGAATTCTCGCCGCCAGCGCGGCCGGGGTGCCGACGCTGATTACCATCAACACCTATACCGCCGACCAGGACTTCGGTGGCGCCCTGAGCGTGGTCACCGATCTCGGCGAACCCGCAGCGCCGGCACGCAGCCTTGGCGGACAGCCGCTCAACGGAAGCTGCGTCGATCTCGCACAACTGCGCGACTGGCACACCAAGGCCGCAGGCAGCAGGCGCCTGTCGCCAGCAAACTGACTGAACGAAAAACCAACGAACACGCACATCACCCTCATCGACACGGAGACAGGACCA
Organism: Accumulibacter sp.; assembly: GCA_003538495.1. Next base: position 3,985 of record DPSD01000051.1, on the reverse strand, counting down.
TGGACCAATCGAATCGTTACGCCGACCTCAGCCTCAGGGAAGAAGATCTGATTCAGGGTGGCAAGCACATTCTGGTGGCTTACAAGATGAAGCCGAAAGCCGGCTACGACTATCTCCAGGCGGCGGCGCACTTCGCAGCCGAGTCGTCGACCGGGACCAACGTCGAGGTGTGCACCACCGACGACTTCACCCGCGGCGTCGATGCCCTGGTGTATTTGATCGACGAGGCCAGCGAAGAAATGCGCATTGCCTATCCACTCGACCTCTTCGACCGCAACGTGACCGACGGGCGGATGATGATCGTTTCGTTCCTGACCCTGGTGATCGGCAACAATCAGGGAATGGGCGACATCGAGCACGCCAAGATCTATGACTTTTTCATGCCCGAGCGAGCGATCCAGCTGTTCGATGGTCCGGCCAAGGACATCTCGGACATGTGGCGGATCCTCGGCCGCCCGCTCAAGGATGGCGGCTACATCGCCGGCACGATCATCAAGCCCAAGCTCGGTCTGCGGCCGGAACCGTTTGCCAAGGCGGCCTATCAGTTCTGGCTCGGTGGCGACTTCATCAAGAACGACGAGCCGCAGGGCAACCAGGTCTTCGCGCCGATGAAGAAAGTGATGCCTCTGGTCTACGATGCGATGAAGCGCGCTCAGGACGAAACCGGACAGGCCAAGCTGTTCTCGGCCAACATCACCGCCGATGATCACTACGAGATGTGCGCACGTGCCGACTACATCCTGGAGACCTTCGGGCCGGACGCCGACAAGGTGGCTTTCCTGGTCGACGGCTACGTCGGCGGCCCGGGGATGGTCACCACCGCCCGCCGCCAGTACCCCGGTCAGTATCTGCACTACCATCGCGCCGGCCACGGCGCGGTCACCTCGCCGAGCTCGAAGCGCGGTTACGACGCCTACGTGCTGGCCAAGATGTCGCGCCTGCAGGGTGCCTCGGGAATTCACGTCGGGACCATGGGCTACGGCAAGATGGAAGGCACCGCCGACGACCGGGCGATCGCCTACGTGATCGAACGCGACGAGTATCAGGGTCCGGCCTATTTCCAGAAGTGGTACGGCATGAAGCCGACGACGCCGATCATCTCCGGCGGCATGAACGCCCTGCGCCTGCCCGGCTTCTTCGCCAATCTCGGCCACGGCAACGTCATCAACACCTCTGGCGGAGGATCTTACGGCCATGTCGACAGCCCGGCCGCCGGTGCGATTTCGCTTCGCCAGGCCTACGAGTGCTGGAAGGCCGGTGCCGACCCGATCGAATGGGCCAGGGAGCACCGGGAGTTCGCGCGCGCCTTCGAGTCCTTTCCCGGCGACGCCGACACGCTCTATCCCGGCTGGCGGGAGAAGCTCGGCGGGCATCGCTAGGCGTCGCGAGCCGCCGGCGCCAGGGCATCGGGCACCGGCAACGGACCCTTGTCCCGGCCGCCGGCCCGCTTGGTGCGAAACAGCAGACAGGAACAGTCAATGACTGACAAGGCACAGTTCAAGGTTCTCGACGAACCTTTCTACCAGCAGCAGCACAACGAGGTGGCGCTCTACGAAGCCGCTTACGCGGCGCGCCTGCCAGTGATGGTCAAGGGGCCGACCGGCTGCGGCAAGTCGCGCTTCATCGAATACATGGCCTGGAAGCTAGACAAGCCGCTGATCACCGTCGCCTGCAACGAGGACATGACCGCCTCCGACCTGGTTGGCCGCTACCTGCTCGAGGCCAACGGCACGCGCTGGCTGGACGGACCGCTGACCACCGCCGCGCGCATCGGTGCAATCTGCTACCTCGACGAAGTGGTCGAAGCGCGTCAGGACACCACCGTGGTCATCCACCCGCTGACCGATCACCGGCGAACCCTGCCGCTCGACAAGAAGGGCGAAGTGATCCGCGCGCACGCCGATTTCCAGCTGGTGATCTCGTACAACCCCGGCTACCAGAGCCTGATGA
>DPSD01000051.1:0-2021 GCA_003538495.1 Accumulibacter sp. | reverse complement strand
TGATCACCGTGGCCTGCAACGAGGACATGACCGCCTCCGACCTGGTCGGCCGCTACCTGCTCGAAGCCGACGGCACGCGCTGGCTCGACGGCCCGCTGACCACCGCAGCGCGCCTCGGCGCCATCTGCTACCTCGACGAGGTCGTCGAAGCGCGCCAGGACACCACCGTCGTCATCCATCCCCTGACCGACCACCGGCGCACCCTGCCGCTCGACAAGAAGGGCGAACTGATTCGTGCGCACGCCGATTTCCAGCTGGTGATCTCCTACAATCCCGGCTACCAGAGCCTGATGAAGGACCTCAAGCAGTCGACCAAGCAGCGCTTCACCGCCTTTGAATTCGACTATCCCGATGCGGCTCTGGAAATCGCCATTCTGGCCAGCGAGAGTGGTATCGACGAGACCACCGCCAGGCAGCTGGTGAGCATCGGCGCCGCCGCCCGGCGGCTGAAGGGGCATGGCCTCGATGAGGGGATCTCGACGCGCCTGCTGGTCTATGCGGCGACCCTGATCAAGGGCGGTGTCCAGCCCGGCGATGCCTGCCGGATGGCGCTGGTGCGACCGATCACCGACGACCGCGATATTCGCGAAACACTTGACCACGCCATCGACGCGACGTTCGCCTGATCGCGACCGGCGAACGGCAACCAGAGCTCCCGGGCATCCCTGACGGCGGCACCACGATGAATGCGAAGAACGGCGATAGCGCCAACTGGACCGAGCGCCTGCGGGTCTGCCGCGAACGACTCGCCTGTGGTTTCCCGCAGGTCGGCGAGGTCTTCGAAGAGTGCCTCCGCGAAGCGCTGGTCGTGCTGTCGTCCAGGGGTGTCGACGCCTATCTCGACAGCGCGCGCTTTCTCGGCGGCATGGGGCGCGGCGTCGAACCGGTCCTGGCGTTTCTCGAGGAGTGGCCGGCAATCGCCCGAATCGTCGGCGAAGACACGCTGCCGGCGGTCAGCGCGACCATCCACGCGCTGTGGAAGTCGCCGAACGCCAAAGCCATCACGCCCTTCCTGGAAACCCTGGCGGCAGTGGCCAGACGCTTGCCTTCGGGGCAGCAGCTGCAGCGCTACCTGGACCTGACGCTTGATTTCATGGAGCGTACAACAGGTTCGATCCATGGCATTCATCAGACCTTTGCCAGCCCGGGCCTGCCCGAGTTCTTCGCCCAGGCCCCGACGCTGCTCGACAAGCTGTCCATTGCCGGGCTGCGGAACTGGGTCGACTACGGCATTCGCAACTACCAGAATCACCCCGAACGGCAACGCGAATATTTCCGCCTGCAGTCGGCCGACAGCCGCGCGGTGCTGCAGCGCGAGCGCCACGGAACGCTGCTGGTCGATCACCAGCGCCAGCTCGAGCTCTACCTGCGTGGACTGTGGGACGACAGCGCCGAGCTGGTGCCGTACCCGACCGACCTCGACCAGCAGCACCCGTCGGCACCCTATTACGACGCCGCCGGCATCCGCCTGCCCGACGTTCTCGACGATGCGCCGGGCGTTTCGGGCATCGACCGCTACCGTGCGACGCTGGCGCACATCGCCGGCCACCGCCGCTGGAGCCAGCCGATGTTCGCCGATAACTGCAGCCCGATGCAGCGCATGGCGATCGAGATCTTCGAGGACAGCCGCGTCGACACCCTGATCGTGCGCAGCTATCCCGGCCTGCGCCGTGTTTTCCTCGCGCTCCACCCGGTGCCGGTGGCCGGTGCCTGCAACCCGGAAACCACCTCCTGCCTGCGCCATCGTCTGACCATGGTTTCGCGTGCGCTGCTCGACCCGCAGCACGGCTACCAGGACGCGGAGCTGCGCAAGTTCGTCGGCCACTTCCACCAGACGATGGCTGCCGGCGAATCGAGCAGCGAGGAAATCGCCACCCTGGCGCTGGCCTACATCGCCCGCACCCGCCGCCAGAGCGACCAACTGGCCACGGTTCATTTCGCCGACACCGCGGTCAGCTATCGCGACGACAACCGCCACCTGTGGCGATTCCACGAACTCAGCGACGACGAGGAAATGTTCG
>DPSD01000584.1:489-4482 GCA_003538495.1 Accumulibacter sp. | reverse complement strand
GGGTGATAGACGCAGAAGCGATATCCCCTCTCTGCTTGAAGAAAAAATGGCTGCAAGGATAGGAGCCCCCTTAATAACGACTGGTTTGCGGAGTCGATAAGCGCATTGCCGGCACTCCGACGGTCTCGCTCCACATCCATCCGACTCGACAAAGCAAGAGCAAGAGCAACAGGAAGCGCGGGGAGTCTATGATGCTATCGACACTGCCGATGAACAATACCCCAAGCAGTGATGCCAGAAAGCACCCGGCCATGATGTCGCCTTGTCGAGCCCGACGCCCGGTCCGCCAGACTCCCAGCAACAGCATGACCGCAAATGCCAACAGGCCGATCACGCCCTGCTCGAACAGAATGGCCACCGGCATGCTCCACACATGCCAGGGCAAGTCATCGTCAACACTGAAAAACCAGCGATCCAGAGCACGAGAAAAGCCACCGTTATCCGTCAGATCTGCGCCATCCTCGTTCAGCAGGCGTACGTTGTCGAGGTCCAGGCTGGCCGCAGAGGTGTTTTGCAGGGACAACTTGACCGGTACGTGCAACAGCCCCGATCCAGCACCGACCTCGCCGCTGGCCAAACGAATTTGGTGTTCCTCCCATTGTCTTCCCTCGCTGGCCGCAGTACCGAATACGCAGCGCCCGGAAGTGAGCAGCCATTTCTCGCACAGGGATGCCGAGAGCGTCACCGGTTGAGAACTTCGCAGCGCCAGGTGCAGCACGTAGTCCCGATGCGGCTGCACCGTGACCAACTGCTCCATATACAGCGACAGGCCGGCACCAAGCCGCAGGAAGACATTGCCGGCCTCGCTTTCCAGGCGGTAGCTTGCCGCCCTGGGTTCGCTGCTGCGCCAGTAGTGCCTTTCCGGAAAGCGGCCAAACCCCATGCCGAACAGCGTAGAAGCCAGTCCGGAGTCGCGCATGGCCAAGGTATCTGCCCAGTGGGCCTGTCGAACCGCCAGGTCCGCACGCACCTGGGAGAGGCGCTCCTGGGCAAACGAACCGCTGTAGATCGGTAGCGCCACCACCACTGCCAGCGCAAGCAGACCTACCGGCAGCGCCCAGCGATTCAGCGCGAAGACTCCAAGCCCCCTGGCGTGGTTTGCATGGACTGGCGGCGCACCCGGCTCGGGTCCCTTGCGCGGCGACAGCAGGATCACCAGACAGGCACCTGCCAGGGCAATACCATAGCCAGCATAGCCGGCGCGGGAGAAGGTCACCATCAGCGCGTAGGTCGCAGCGGGGAAAAGCAGGATACCGACGAGCCGGGCCCAAAGCGTACGGATCATTACCAGCAGCACGACAAAAGGCACAGCGGCGGTCAGGTAAACCTCGATGTCCGCCCCGCCGGTATGCATCTGAGAAAACGGCCCGGTCACACGGTAGACATCTGCAAAATTGAACAATCCGGGAAAAACGGCGCGCTCCCAGAGCACGACAGCAACGATCCCGGCAAGCCCGACCACCATGCCGCCGGCGAACAAGCCGCGGATATCGCGTCCGTCGGCCTCGAAGCGTCGGATCAAACCGAACAGCAGCAGTGCCCACAGAGCACCCTTGCCGGCCCGCAGGGCATTGTAGGGGCTGTAGTAGTTGGTGAAGGCGTTGACATCCGGCAAGGACAAGGGAAGCAGCCCGCCCCGCAGGGCAGAGATAGTTAAAGTCAACGCCAGCAGTCCGGTCACCGCCAGAGCCCACCAATCGCGGTACACGCCTCGCTGGAGAGCGCGCGTGCGGACGTAGCCCAGCGCGAGGCTGACCATGACCAGGAAATCGAATTCATCGAGGAAGAAGCGTCCACTCCAGGGGGCAAGGTCAAGGAGCGGGAGGGCAGCCGGGATGACCATCCAGAGCAGTTGCGGTCGAAACCAGAGCAGCGCGGCATAGGCAAGCAAAAGTACTGCCAGCAGGAGTGAGTAAATGGGAAAATCAACGGCCACCCAGGCCGCAAGTGCCAAGGTTCCGGCCAGAGAAAACCAGGAGGAAACGGCGATCCGTGCCGGCTCGGCGGTCGTCGTGGCTACCTTCACAGGCCGTTCTTCGGGTTGCTGCACTTCATCTGCCACGGCGGAGTAGAATTGCCGGAGCAAGCTCGTAAGCGACCAGGCGGCGAATGCAGCAATCAACAGATTGGTCGGGTCCGGGTGAAAGCCGGCGAGGAAAAGCTTGCTGGTCTCGATCATGCCGGCAACGAGCAGGGCAAGCCAGAACGCGACGGCCGGCGACAGTCGACGCAACCAGGCCAGTCCTCCGATCGGTGCATACATCAACGCCACCGCAGCAACACTGAGCAAAGCCGCTTGCTCGGTGGTGTAGTAGTGGTAATAGAAGGGCAGGAAGCGAGTCTCTGCAAGCGTCTTGCCGGCCAGTTCCAGGCCATGCCACGAATGATCGAACCAGCCATTGACGGCGACCAGGGCTGGCAGGTAGAGCAGGCCGAGCCATGGCGCCAGCCGTTTGCCGACGCCGGAGTTGGGCAAATCCCGAAAGCGCCGCCGCTCCTGCCAGAAAAGAGCACCAAGATACATGCCGCCAATGCGCGTCAGCAACGATGCTCCCTGGCTGACGCCCGAGAACATCAGGAACTGGATGGCCTCGATGGCCAGCCCAAGCAGTCCGCCATAGAGCAGCGCATTGCCGGTCGCCGACCGCCCTCGCAACTGGTTGCGGCGCCCGAGCATGACACCGACAGGTACGACGGCGAGCATTTCGGCCAGCAGCTTGGCAGCCAGCACGATCGCTCCCCGTTCCGTGGTCTGACCCGCAAGAAACCAGCCCCATCCATCCGCATTCAGCTTGCCGGCAAATTCGCCTGCAGAAATCATAAAATCGAACGGAAACAGGCTGAATACCAGATAGCCGACCGCGTAGGCCTGCAACGCCCGGACCAGCAACTGGTCGAGCGTCCCGACCCAGGAGGCAAGCAATTGACTGAACCAGTCGGACCAGTTCGCCGCCAGGAGGATACCGACAAGACTGCCAATCACCTCGGCAATCACATCATTCCGTGAAAATGTTCGCTGTGGGAAGAACAACTGGGTAAACTCCACCGCCAGAGCAAGAGCGATGCAGAAGAGGGCGGCGCCCGCCAGCCGGGGAAAACGCCGCCACAGCCCACCCTTCCCACCCCCCAGCACCACTACCGTCAGAAAGCCCGCCGGAACATAAAGGACTCCGTTGGCCACCCAATCGGCCCGGCCCTCGGCACCGATCTGCAGCATCGGCAGTTGTCTGAACTGTGCCCAAGCCTGATCGAGAGGCAGGGCATGGAAATCCAGGGGAACCAGGCTGCCATAAACAATGAAGACGAGATAGAGAAGCCAGCCGAGACGGAATGCGCCAGAGTCGGCAGCGGGGACAGGTGTGTGAAGGCTACCGGTACGATGCTTGCTCATGCTCAGGATCCTGTTGGTGGCTGCCACTCGTTGTCAAGTATGCCTGATATAAGACGCGTACTGATCCTGCAATCTTGGCTTGAGAGGAAATTTCACACAGTAGAAGTCATGGCTTTAGCGTAGCATCGCGTCCGCCAATCACCTGCAATGAACCAGACACTTTATGAAAGACAGACTTTCGGGCCAGCTTGACCTGACCAGCCTCCTGGATCCCAGCACTGCGCCCATGCTGATCAAGTCGCTTGTCCTGCAGGGCGACGAGGTTGCCCGCGACGCCGATAGCGCATGCGTGGTGATCGGCTCACCCTCCTTCCGGGACGAAAGTGTCGCCGGCGCTTCGCGATCGGCAGGATTTGCCACTGCGCTTCTCAAAGCCTGGCGGAAGAGCGGGGCAGAAGTCGCCGCGCGCATCCGTGGATCCTACGCTCTGGCGATTGTGGATACGACGCGTGCCTGCGTATTCCTGGCCGTTGACCGCTTTGCGATCGAGACGCTGTGTTATCGCACCGACGGCAAGACGCTGGCTTTCTCGGATCGTGCCGACTGCGTTCAGGGGCGTGGCGACGAACTCGACCCGCAGGCGATCTTCGACTACCTGTACT
>DPSD01000584.1:0-252 GCA_003538495.1 Accumulibacter sp. | reverse complement strand
TGATCCCGGCACCACGCACGATTTTCCGCCAGGTGTGCCGGCTGCCGGCGGCACACAGCCTGCTGATCGACCGCAGTGGAGTGCACGCGCTACGCCACTGGCCTCTGCATTTCGAAGAGCAAAACGCTCCGCCCTTCGCCGCAGCGCGCGACACCTTTCGCCATCTGATTCGCGACGGCATCGCCGAAGAACTTGCCGGCCACGAACGCGTAGGCGCCTTCCTGTCGGGTGGCACCGATAGCTCGACGGTGG
>DPSD01000292.1:1414-5328 GCA_003538495.1 Accumulibacter sp. | reverse complement strand
AGCAGTCATGCGTCAGGGCTGTGCAGATTTCGGGGCAAGCGCGGGCAGTCGGTCGCGCCATCCGGAAACATGGCGCCAGCCATCACCCAGAGCCGCGGGCTGGCGAACCGCCGACCCTATCCGCCGGCCCGCTTGACGGTGAAGCCATCCTTCCTGAGATACTCGATCACCCGCTCGCAGTGATCGCCTTGCACTTCGATCACGCCGTCCTTGACCGTTCCACCCGACCCGCAGGCGGTCCGCAAGCCCTTGCCAAGGACCGCGAGGTCCACCGGATTGAGCGCGGCATCGCGGATCAGCGTCACCGTCTTGCCCCCCCTCCCCCTGGTTTCGCGGCTGACCCTCAGCACGCCGTTACCCTGACCAGCGCTGGCGGCTGTGGCACACGAACACTCGGCCAAGGCTTGGCGGCAGCTGGGGCACATACGGCCACCGTCGGTGGAATAGACGAGCCCCCCGACACCTGATTTACGCATCGCTACCTCTCTTCGTCATGGGCCACACAGGCCAGAAACCGCCAGACCCTTGCCGGGCAAGGGGCGCGCTTCGTCCTTATCCCTCACGAGGTTTCAAAGACCGCCAGCCACAGCGCGCCGACCGCTGCGATGCGGCGGCTGACCGAGGCCCGTTCGACGCGCGCCCGACGGCCGGCGTTCAAGCGCAGGACGTGCTGCATGCGGCGAAACTCGCGGTAAGCGTCGCGCGCCGGGTCGGCCAGCTCGACCGCAATCAGGCCAAGTTCGGCGGCGATCCCAAGCAAGGCGATGTTGCCGAGGTTGCCGCACAAGCGGGCGTGCGCATGGGCGTGGCCGAGGATCAGGTACTGGACGATGAACTCGACGTCGATCAGGCCACCACGATCGTGCTTGATATCGAAGTCTTCTTCACTGCGCGAGCCGTGCTCGTCGAACATCCGCCGGCGCATGGTCAGGACTTCCTCCCTGAGCGTGGCCAGATCGCGCGGCTGCCGCAGGATCTCGATGCGGATCGCCTCGAACTGCGCGCCCACCGCCGGGTCGCCGGCACAGAAACGGGCGCGCGTCAGCGCCTGGTGTTCCCAGACCCAGGCGTGCCGGAGCTGATAGTCGCGAAACGCCTTGATCGGCGAAACGAGCATTCCCGACTCGCCGTTCGGCCGCAGCCGCAGGTCGACTTCAAAGAGCATCCCGGCCGAGGTGCGGCTCGACATCCAGGTACTCATGCGCTGACCCAGGCGGGCGTAGAGTTCTCCGGTCCCGTCTTGCGGGTCGTCGTGCAGGTAGACCAGGTCGAGGTCGGAGGCGAAGCCCAGTTCCTTGCCGCCGAGCTTGCCGTAGGCGATGACCGCGAAGCGTGGCGGCTGCCCGGGATCGGGATGACGTTCGCGCAAGCGCCGCCAGCAGAGGTCCATCGTCGTCTGCACCATGATGTCGGCGAGTTGGCTGAGGCGGTCGGCCAGATGCTCGACAGTGTGCAGGCCGGCGATATCCTGCGCCAGGAAGTGAAAGACCTGCGCGTGGTGCGTTTCGCGCAGGATGTCCATCTCGCGCTCGGTGTCATCGAGATGCTGCGCCAGCCGCGCCTGTAGTTCGTCGCGAAATCCCTGCCAGTCGGTGGTGACGTCGAAGATCCGCGAGTCCAGCAGCTCGTCGAGCAGGATCGGGTGGCGGGTCAGGTAGTCGGCCGCCCACGACGAGCTGCCAATCAGGTCGGCGAGCTGGCTCAGCGCCTGTGGATACTGCTGCAGGAGCGCCAGGTAGGCGCCACGCCGGCTGATCGTTTCCAGGAAGTCGAGGCCGCGCCGCCAGGTCGCGTCAGGCGTACCAGTTGCTGCAGCGGCATCGATCAGACGCGGCCCGAGGGCATCGAGGCGCTCGCGGTTGCTGGCCGGCAACTGCAGGTAACGGCTACTCTGGCGGAAGCTGCGCAAACGTTCGAGCATCGCTTGCGGCTGGCGAAAGCCGAGCGTCGCCAGGCGTTCGAGCGCATCGTCGCCGGCGGCCACTTCTTCCCAGATGGCAAGCAGCGGGTGCGCGCCTTCCGCTGGCTCGGAGAAGACTTCTTCGAAGCAGCGCGAAACGATCGCCCGATGCCCATCGAGGACCGCCGCAAAAGCCGGCCAATCGGCAAAGCCCATCGACCTGGCAATCTGCAGTCGGTCCTGGCCGTTGCCCGGCAGACGGTGCGTCTGGGCATCGTTGACGTACTGCAAGCGGTGTTCGAGACGGCGCAGGAAGTCATATGCACCCGCCAGCTCGCGCTCGTTCTCGGCTGGCAGCAGGCGACGCTCGGCAAGCAGTGCCAGAACCGTCAGCGTCGGCCGCGCTTGCAGCGCCGGGTCGCGGCCGCCACGAATCAGCTGGAAGACCTGCGCCATGAACTCGATTTCCCGGATGCCCCCGGGCCCCAGCTTGATGTGCTCGGCCATCTCCTTGCGCGCCACCTCGCGGCGGATTTGCGCGTGCAGGTCGCGCATCGCGTTGATCGCCCCGAAATCGAGATACTTGCGAAAGACAAAGGGGCGACTGATCTCCTGCAGCGCCCGCAGCCATTCGGCCTGCAGGTTGACGCCCTGGTTCAGTACCCGGGCCTTGATCCAGGCGTAGCGCTCCCATTCGCGGCCTTGCGTGATGAGATACTGCTCCAGCGAGTCGAGCGAGCAGACCAGCGGTCCGGAGTCGCCGTTTGGCCGCAAGCGCATGTCCACCCGAAACACCCGCCCATCTTCGGTGAGCTCGCCCAGGGCACCGATCAGCCGTTTGCCGAGCCGCTGGAAGAAGTCGTAGTTGTCGATCCGGCGGCCGCCACCACCGGCCGTCTGTCCCTCCTCCGGGTAGATGAAGATGTAATCGACGTCCGAAGAGACGTTGAGCTCGCGCCCGCCAAGCTTGCCCATGCCGATCACCAGCAGGCGTTGCGGCTGCCCCCGGCTGTCCAGCGGCTCGCCGAACTGCTCGCTCAGTTGTCGATGCACGAAGTCGAGTGCCCAGTTGGTACTCAGCTCGGCGAGCACGGTCATGCTCTCGACGACTTCGCCGAGGCTGGCCGCGCCGCCCAGATCGCGCACGACCAGGGTGCTCATCACCCGCTGGCGAAGTCGGCGCAGCGCGCTCTTCAGTTGCCCGTCGGTGCTGCTCGGTTGGCCGGCCAGGAAATCGCTCATCTGCTCGGCACCGAGCGCCTGCGCCCGGGTCTCGCCGAGCCAGCTGCCGATCTCGGGGCGGGTGACGAGCAGGTTGCGCAGGTAATGACTGTGCGCCTGCGCTGCCGGCCAGGGTGCGTCGAGCGCCTGTGCACCGGGATCGGGCGCGGCATTGGTGGTCTTGATGGTTGGATCCATGCTTGTCTCAGTTCTCTGGCCGTCGGGCCGACACCGTGCCGCTGCCGCTGAACGCCGGCGGCAAAGCCGTTACAATGGGCGCTTCAAGCTGCATGCACCTTTTCCCGCTGCGGAGTTGACCACTCATTTGACCGCTCGCCTTTCGTCCTGGACACCCCATGATTTCCAGCGCCGCAGCGTCACACCTTGCCGACCCTGTCGATTCCCGGCCCGACTCCGGTGGCCGGCACATCGCCGCGGCGGCTGGCGGCGGCAATCGTCCAGCGCTGCCGACATTCTAGTGACGGCACGCCGCTATTGGCAAAAGTATCCGGGTGGCGACCGGCTGTGATGCGTCCGGAGGAACTGCGCCCGGCGCTCTACCATCGCTTCCACTATCTCCTGCCGTTTCTCGCGCACCCGCTGGCGGGCAAAGTCTGGCGGCTCGGCGTGCGCGCTTTCTGGCTGCTCTATTTCGCCTTCGTGCTGCTGGTTCTGGCGCTCCGCTATCTGGTATTGCCGAATATCGATAGCTATCGAACTGAAATCGAGGAACGGATCGGTCGCGCCATCGGGCTATCGGTCAGCATCGGGCGAATCGAGGCCAGTTGGGACG
>DPSD01000292.1:969-1144 GCA_003538495.1 Accumulibacter sp. | reverse complement strand
CGAATCGAGGCCAGTTGGGACGGGCTGAACCCCGATCTGATCCTCTCCGACGTACTCATCGCCGACCGGCAGGGCCAGCCGGCGCTGGCCTTCATTCGCGTGCACAGCGTTCTCTCATGGTCGTCGATACCTCGACTGTCACTGCGCCTGCGTTTGCTGCAGATCGACGAGCCGA
>DPSD01000292.1:484-686 GCA_003538495.1 Accumulibacter sp. | reverse complement strand
TTGCTGCAGATCGACGAGCCGACCCTGCATCTGCGACGCGGCAGTGACGGGCGTTTCTACGTCGCCGGCATCGCCGTCGATCAGAACGCCGGCGACGGAGATGTCGTCGACTGGGTGCTGGCGCAGAAGCGCATTCGTGTCAGCGGCGCGACGGTGGTCTGGGAAGATGCCGAACGCGCCGCGCCGCCGCTGATTCTCGAAG
>DPSD01000292.1:0-190 GCA_003538495.1 Accumulibacter sp. | reverse complement strand
GCGCCGCCGCTGATTCTCGAAGATGTCAACTTTGGCCTGGACAACAATGGCCGCCGGCACCGCTTCGGGCTGACCGCATTGCCGCCCGCGAAGCTGGCGGCGAAAATCGACCTGCGCGGCGACTTCCACGGCCGGCGTCTCGACGATGCCCAGTCCTGGACTGGGAAAGCCTTTGTCCAGATCGACTACG
>DPSD01000258.1:1184-2525 GCA_003538495.1 Accumulibacter sp. | reverse complement strand
GGCTATCGCTGGTGGGTGGAGCGCATGCGGCAAACAATGAAGCTCTGCGACATTGTCCGGATCGATCATTTCCGTGGATTCGAAGCCTACTGGGAAATCCCGGCGACGGCTGAAACCGCGATCGACGGGAAATGGCAACCGGGACCAGGCGAAGCGGTATTCGCCGCCATGCGCCGCGAGCTCAGCGACGATCTGATCGACGAGCACGGCAAACTGAAGATCATCGCCGAAGACCTCGGGATCATTACCCCGGCCGTCAAGAAGCTGCGCCACGACGTCGGACTGCCCGGCATGCGCATCCTGCATTTCGCCTTCGGGGACGACGCCAGGAACCCCTACCTGCCGCACAACTACGACGCCAACTCGGTGGTCTATACCGGCACCCACGACAACGACACCACCTGCGGCTGGTGGGAGTCGCTGCAACCGGACGAGCAGGACCGGGTACACGCCTACCTGGGGGTATGCAGCAGGAGTGCCGAAGAGCTGTGCTGGTATCTGATCCGCCTCGCGTTCTCGTCGGTCGCCCGGCTCTGCATCATCCCGATGCAGGACGCGCTCGCCCTCGACAGCACGCACCGCATGAACCAGCCGAGCATTGGCGAGGGATCGTGGGAGTGGCGCTATCGCCGCCAGCAGGTCCAACCATGGCATGCCGAACGCCTCGCCGACCTCACTCGCGTCTACGGCCGCGACCACGCCAACAGGCGCTCCGATGAAACCAGCAAAGGCTGAGCTTGGCATGCCGGCGAGCCAGTCGGCGCAGCGTTCAAACCCCGCCAGCGCCCGAAGAGCCAGCAAGTGACCCTGCCCTCGCCCGCCCTGAACGCCATTTACAAGGCCCTGAACGCTGGAGATTTCCCTATCGAGCACCTCCCGACCGTGCCTTCGGCGATCAGCGGTACGTGGGCGCCGAGGCGCTCATCCGCTGGCGGCCACCTGGCGGGGACATCAATCCTTGCGGGCGAGTTCATCCCGCTGATCGAGAACAACCCGCTGTCGGGACTGATCACCTAATCGCTGATCGACACCGTGGCCCTCGACGGGGCGGTGGCTGGCTGCGGACACGGCCCATGCGCCGGGAACTGAGCGCCACGAGAGTACGAACTTGCGCTCCCCGGCCAGCGGCGGCAACGAAAACGACTTCCACTTCGCGCGTCAGGTGGCGGCCACCCCGGCACGGCGGCGCTGAATGACAACGATCAGGCCCAACAGGGCCAGAGCAGGAATGAAGAACCATTCCTTGGCCGGTCGCTCGGCAAGCACTTCGATCGAAGTGATCTTGAAGCCCTGTTCGAGACCGAGCTTGGCGGCCCGGCTGGAACTTCTCGAAACCACGGA
>DPSD01000258.1:517-879 GCA_003538495.1 Accumulibacter sp. | reverse complement strand
CCGAACTTCACGGCCATGATATCGAGGTTCCCGTCAACCTCCATCAGGCTCAGACCGGCGGCGTTGAGTCGCTGCAGCGCCGGTGCCTGCTGCCCGAGTGGCAGCAACACGCCCTTGTAGATCTTCTTCGCGTTGATGTCCTCGCCCTCGACCCATACCCGCAGGCGATCGTCGGTAGGCGCTTTTTCGATCACCTCCATGATCCTGGTCGGCGCCACCTTGTCGTACGGCGGGTGAATCATGTCCATCCAGAATCCCGGACGAAAGAGCGTAAAGGTTACCAGCAGCAGCACCACCGCCTCCCATGCCCGGTTACGGGCCATGAACCATCCCTGCGTCGCCGCCGCGAAGACGAGATTGGC
>DPSD01000258.1:0-172 GCA_003538495.1 Accumulibacter sp. | reverse complement strand
GCGTGTTGAAGATGAACATGAACGGCAGGATCGCCGTACGAATGCTATAGCCGAAAGCGGTGACGCCGACCCTGATCGGATCGCAGCGGGCGATCCCGGCCGCGGCATACGACGCCAGGCCGACCGGTGGCGTCACGTCGGCCATCAGTCCGAAATAGAAGACGAACAGGTG
>DPSD01000600.1:21663-32234 GCA_003538495.1 Accumulibacter sp. | reverse complement strand
AGACGGTGCCGAACAGGCCGACATACGGGCTTACTGAACCAACCGAAGCGAGAAAGGCAAGGTGCGAGTCGATGCTGTCCATCTCGCGCTGGTAGGTGGCGCGCATGGCGCGTCGCGAGCCGTCGATCACGTCTTTGGCGTCGAGGTTCTTCTGGCTGCGCAGCTTGGTGAATTCGCGAAAGCCGGCCTCGAAGATGCGCTCCATGCTGCCGGTACTGTGGCGATCGTTGATTGCGCTCTGGTACAGGCTGTTGAGATCGCCGCCGCTCCAGAAGTCACGCTCGAACTGTTCGGTTTGCCGTCGCGCCGCCTTGACCGTGAACCACTTGCGGAAAATGTAATACCAGGACATGAACGAGACGCCGGCCAGCAGCAGCATCACTGCCTGGACGACGGCGCTGGCGTTGAGGATCAGGTGCAGGATCGAGAGGTCTTGCGAGACGTTCATTGCAGGGCTTCCAGTTTGGACCGCAGAAACGCGGGGATCGAGGTCGGTTTCATCAGCGCCGAGTTTACACAAACGATGTGGATTGCGGCGCTGACCAGTTCCACCCAGCCTCGATCCACGCCGTCGACGCGGTCAACGCTCTCTTCGGCGCGCCGGATGTACTGGCGAAAGAAGATCTGGGCGCGGCTGATCTTTTCCACTTCCAGGCTTACCAGCAGTTGGTCGTCGAGGCGCGCGGGTTTCAGGTAATCGACCTTGGCGCTGCGAACCACGAAAGCGACGCCGGGGTCGCGCAGCAAATCCGCCTGCTGGTGCCCGATCGCGCGCAACCACTCGGTACGACAGCGTTCCAGAAACTTGAGATAGTTGGCGTAGTAGACGACGCCACCGGCATCGGTGTCTTCGTAGTAGATACGTACTGGAAGCGAAAAGGCATTGGGTCTGTGCTGGTATTTCATGGCCGGATGGGATTCTAGTCCAGCGTGCGGCTGGCAGATGTAAGGTTTTGTGACCAGGCGGGCTTGGCGCGCCGGCTCAGGGACTCCGCCAGAGTTCGGCCTGCGCCTCGGCGAGCGGGCTGGCGAGCCCGAGGTGTCGATAGATGGCCGGCGTCGCCACCCGGCCGCGCGGCGTGCGCTGCAGGAAGCCCTGCTGGATCAGATACGGTTCAAGGACATCCTCGATGGTATCGCGCGCTTCGCCGATCGCCGCGGCGAGGTTGTCGACGCCGACCGGGCCGCCGCCGAACTTGTCGATCACCGCTGCCAGCAGTTTGCGGTCCATCACGTCGAGCCCGCCGTGGTCGACGTCGAGCATCAGCAGTGCTGCATCGGCGACCTCGCTGGTGATCCGGCCGGCGGCCCTGACCTCGGCGAAGTCGCGTACCCGCCGCAGCAGCCGGTTGGCGACCCTTGGCGTGCCCCGCGAACGTCTGGCGATCTCCAGCGCGCCGGCCGGATCGGCCGGCACCTTGAGCAGCTGCGACGAGCGGGTGACGATCAGCGTCAACTCCTCGGGCGTGTAGAACTCGAGCCTGGAGACGATCCCGAAGCGGTCGCGCAGCGGGTTGGTCAGCATGCCGGCGCGGGTCGTCGCCCCGACCAGAGTGAATGGCGGCAGATCGAGCTTGACCGAACGCGCCGCCGGGCCCTCGCCGATCATGATGTCGATCTGGAAGTCCTCCAGCGCCGGATAGAGGATCTCTTCGACGACCGGTGACAGCCGGTGGATCTCGTCGATGAACAGCACGTCGTGCGGCTCGAGGTTGGTCAGGATCGCAGCCAGGTCGCCGGCACGTTCGAGCACCGGGCCCGAAGTCGAGCGCAGGTTGACGCCCATCTCGGCGGCGATGATATGCGCCAGCGTCGTCTTGCCGAGTCCGGGCGGACCGAACAGCAGAACGTGGTCGAGCGTGTCGCTGCGCCGCCTGGCGGCTTCGATGAAGATCGACAGCTGCTCGCGAATCTTCGCCTGGCCGACATACTCGGCCAGCCGCCTGGGCCGCAAGGCGCGCTCGATCGCCTCTTCCTGGGTCGACTTCGACTCGCCAGCGATCAGCCTGTCGATCGGAACGGCGCTCAGGTCGTCGGTCTGGATCATCTGGTTTCCCTAACGGCCGCAGCCGCAGTGGGCGTCTCCGGGGCAGCGTAAGCCAGCCACTCGCGAATCAGCACCTGCCCGAGGGCGAGCAGGGTGGGCCCGAGGAAAATGCCGATGAAGCCGAAGACCAGCACCCCGCCAAAAACGCCGACGACGATCAACAGCAGCGGCAGGCTGGCGCTGCGCGAAATCAGGATCGGTTTGAGAAAGTTGTCGACGCTGCTGATACCGAACATTCCCCACAACACCATGAACACCGCCCAGCCGGTCTGGCCGCCGTTGTAAAGCCAGATCGCGGCACCCAGCCAGATCAGCGTCGCCCCGATGACCGGCACCATCGAGAAGAAGAAGGTGGCAAAAGTCAGGGCGATGACCCCCGGAACGCCGGCGATGATGAATCCGAGCATGGCCACCAGCGCCTGCGCCGCGGCGGTGCCGACGATCCCGGCCATTACCCCGGTAACCGTTCCTTCGGCCAGCGTCAGCATCCGTTCGCCGAGGTCGCCGGCGAGCATGCGGCTGCCAGTGAGCAGGGCGTCGGCGTACAGGTGCGCATCGCGGAAAATGAAAAAGACAAAGAAAATCACCAGTACCAGCTGCAACAGTCCTTGCGCAAACAGCGCCACCGCGGCCAGCGCGAACTTGCGCGTTGGGTCGAAAATCTGGCGTAGGAGATTGTTCATTTCCTCGCGGCTGTCGGCCAGATCGTGCCAGTAGCCGGCGGCATCCGGACCGATGACCGGCAGGCTGGCAAGCCGGGCTGGCGGATCACCGGGGAGGCCGCTTTCCAGCAGCGGCTTCACTTGCCGTATGCCGATCTGGACGGCGTCGGCGAGTGAGCCCGAGAGCAGGGCCATCGGCACGACCAACAGAAGTAGCAGGAGCAGCGACAGCAGCAGCGCTGCCAGACTGCTGCGCCCACCGCAGAGCGTCAGCAGGCGGTTGCGAATCGGCAGGGTGGTCAGGCAGATGACGATGGCGAAGAGCAGGGTGCCGGTGAACGGCAGCAGCACAGCAACACAGCCGATCAGCAGCAGCGCAACGAGCGCGATCTGGATCAGTTGCTTGTGGCTGGGGTTCATAAATTCATGGAGTCATGGAGTCATGCGCGCGGTTCAGACCTTTGACAGCAGCTTCAGCGCTTGCCGAATGCCGTCGGAAGTGGTGATTTCGGTCGGCAACTGCCTCATCGCGGCGCCTGCTTCGCGCTCATTGTAACCCAGCGCCAGCAGTGCATTGAGAATGTCACTGCGGCTGGAATCGGCGGCGACGACCGTTGTCGGCAGCGCTTCGGCCAGCTTGCCCTTGAGTTCGAGCAGCAGCCGCTCGGCCGTCTTGGTGCCGATGCCGGGCACTTTGATCAGGCGTCCGACCTCCTGGCGGGCAACCACCTGCGCCAGATCGCCCACCGACAGCCCGGACAGGACCGACAGCGCCAGACGCGCGCCGACGCCGGTGATCTTCAACAGTTGGCGAAAGGCGAAACGCTCGCCTTCGCTGGCAAAACCGTAGAGGAAGTGACCGTCCTCGCGAACCACGAAGTGGGTGAGTAGACTGAGCTTTTCGCCGTTCTCCGGCAGGTTGTAGAAAGTGCTCATCGGGACGTCGAGCTCGTAGCCGACGCCATGCACGTCGACCACCACCTGCGGCGGGTTCTTTTCCACCAGGATTCCGCTGAGGCGGCTGATCATCGTTTCTTCTCCTTGCCAACGATCAAACGGCCGTTGCGCACGTGCAGCCCGCGGCTGCCGATGCCGCCCAGCCCCTGTCCGCCATGCGCGTGCGCGATCGCGCAGGCCAGCGCGTCGGCGGCGTCCGCGCCGGGTTCTCCCGACAGGGACAACAGGCGCCGCACCATATGTTGAACCTGCACTTTGTCGGCATGGCCGTTGCCGACCACCGCCTGCTTGACCTGCAAGGCGGTGTACTCGGCGACCACGACGCCGCTGGCGACCAGCGCGGTGATCGCCGCGCCGCGCGCCTGACCGAGCAGCAGCGTCGATTGCGGGTTGACATTGACGAAAACGATTTCGACGGCCGCCTGGTCGGGTCGGTGCCGGTCGATCAGCTCGCGCAAACCGGCGTGAATCATCCCCAGGCGACTCGGCAGCGAATCGCCGGCGTCGGTCTTGATGCAGCCGCTGGCGAGGTAGGCGAGGCGGCTTCCGGCCTTCTCGATCAGGCCGAAGCCGGTGATCCGCAGGCCCGGGTCAATTCCGAGAATGCGCAGCACCGCCGGCCCGGCGTCGTTCATCGGGCGGTCGCCCGCGCCAGATAGACGCCGCTTACCGCCAGCACCATCCCGGCCACCGCCAGCGCCCCGAGCGTCTCGCCGAACAGCAACCAGGCGATCAGCGCGGTGCTCGGCGGCGTCAGGTAGAACAGGGTCGCGACATTCACCGCGCTGCCACTGCGAATCAGCACATTGAGCAGGCTGATCGCGCCGACCGAGAGCACCAGGACCAGCCACAGCAGGGCAAAGACAAATTGCGGCGTCCACTCGATGCGCATGCTTTCGGTCGCCCAGGCGACCAGCGCCGTGAGCACCGCAGCCGGCAGGAACTGGATCAGCGAACCGGTGCGCAGGTCGAAACGTGGGCAGAAGCGCTTCTGATACAAGGTTCCCAGGGTGATTCCCAGCAGCGCCGCGACGGCCGGAACGAGCATTCCCGCCAGCGGCACGTCGCCGAGTTTGTTGGCCACCACCAGGGTCACCCCGATAAAGCCGAGCAGCAGTCCCAGCCATTGCCTTGGCGAGACGCGTTCGCCGAGCAGCAAGCCGACCCCGCAGGCGGTCAGCAGCGGCTGCATGCCGACCACCAGCGCGGTGACGCCAGCGGGCAAGCCGTGCTTGATGGCCATGAAAACCCCTCCCAGGTAGAGCGCGTGCACCAGCAGGCCGGAAACCCCGATGTGCATCACCTGGCGCGCATCTGCCGGCCAGGGCGCGCGCGTCAGCAGCACCAGGGGAATCATCAAGGCCAGCACCAGCAGGTAGCGGGTGAGCAGAAAGGTCAGCGGCTCGGCGTACGGCAGGCCAAATTTGGCGCCGATGAAACCGGTGCTCCACAGGAAGACGAAAAGAAACGGCAAGCACGCCGACAGACGGGCCTTGTGGTTCGCTGGTGACATGAATTCGCATCCGGACGCAACACCGGAGTGTACCAAGCATCGGCGTGGCAATGGTGGCCAAGACGGCCGCTGACGCCAGTGCGCACGCCAGGGCGGCCGCGACCTTGGCGGCAACGATCAGCGCCGCCGCTCGGGACTCACTTGCGCTGCGGTGGCCGACACCCCAGAGCCAGCGAAATTCCCCTGGCACTGGCCTTGATCGACTTCACCCAGTCCGGATCAAGACGATCACTGGGCGCCGATACCGACAGCCCAGCGGCGATCTGGCCCTCGTCGTCGAGAACCGGTGCGGCTATGCAGCGCAGACCGATCTCGGCTTCCTCGTTGTCAAAGGCCACTTCGTGGCGGCGGATCTTGTCGAGTTCCTTTTCCAGTGCGTCGAGCTGGGTCAGCGAATGCGGCGTCTTGCCCGGCAGGCCCGTCCGTCGGGCATACGCACGAACGTCGGCGGCGGCGTCGGCGGCAAGAAAAAGCTTGCCGACCGAAGTCAGGTGCAGTGGCGCGCGACCGCCAACCAGATAGACGACGCGGAGCAGCGAGCGGCCACTGGACGTCCGTTCGACGTAAACGATCTCGTCGTCGTGACGGATGCCCAGATTGACCGCTTCGCCGACGATCTCGTGCAGTTGCTGCATGTACGGCAAGGCGACCTGGCGGATGTTGATTCGCGACTTGACCAGGTTGCCCAACTCCAGCAGCCGGATCCCGAGCGCGTAGGTGCCGGTGTCGTGTCGCTCGACGATGGCGGCGCTGGTCATCGCCGCCAGGATGCGGTGCGCCGTCGACGGATGCAGGCCGGTGTTCCGGGCCAGCAGCTTGAGGCTCGCCGGTTCCGGCTGGTCGGCCAGCACCGCCAGTAGCGACATCATACGTTCGATGACCTGAATCGACCCCTTCTCTACCTGCTGTTCCGCTGTCACCTTCCTGTCCAACCTTCCGTTTTGGCCTGCGGGGGAATACTATTGGGCGCTCCGCCACTCGCCCACCGTACCTTGTGCGGCGCAACATCTTACCATCATGCGCGTTGCCCTGTTCGTCACCTGCCTGGTCGATCTGCTGCGCCCGAGTGTCGGCTTCGCGGCGATCGAGCTGCTCGAGGCCGCGCGGTGTACGGTCGAGGTGCCGGAGACCCAGACCTGCTGCGGCCAGCCGGCGTACAACGCCGGCGACCGCGCCGCGGCGGTCGCGCTGGCCAGGAAAACGGTCGCCGAGTGCGAAGACTTCGATTACCTGGTGGTTCCCAGCGGTTCGTGCGCCGACCAGATCAGGAACGCCTACCCGGCGCTGCTGGCTGACGATCCGCACTGGCGCACCCGCGCCGAGCGCCTGGCCGGGCGGACCTACGAACTCACCGATTTCCTGGTCACCGTCCTGCAAGTCGAATCGGTGCCGGGCGATTTCGCCGGCAGCGTGACTTACCACGATTCGTGCAGCGGCCTGCGCGGCCTGCAAATCAGGGAACAGCCACGCGCGCTGCTGCGCCGGGTGCCCGGCCTGACGCTGCGGGAAATGCCGGCGGCCGAAGAGTGCTGCGGTTTTGGCGGCGCTTTCTCGGTCAAGTTCGGCGACATCTCGGCAGCGATCGCCGAGCAGAAATGCGTCAATGCACGGCTGGTCGCCACCGATGCGGTGGTCGGTGGCGACCTCGGCTGCCTGCTGAACATCGAAGGCAAGTTGCGCCGCATGGGCGACCGGCACACCCGCGTGCTGCACGTCGCCGAAGTGCTGGCCGGGACTTCCGACAGGACCAGCGGCTGATGCAGCAGCAGTCGATGTTTTTCAAGGCGCGCGCCGGCGCGATGCTCGCCGACCGCGGGCTGCAGGCCAATCTGAGCCAGCCCAGGGACAAGTTCGTCGACACGCGCGCGCAGGCGGTTCGCGATTACGAACAGGAAGAGGGAGGAGATTTCGAAGCCTTGCGCGCCGCCGGTGAGGCGATTCGCCAGCGCGTGATCGGCGATCTCGACAGCTGGCTCGAGGTCTTCGAGGAAAGGGCCACGGCAAGCGGCGCGACCGTCCTTTGGGCCCGTGACGGGCAGGAGGTCTGCGGGCTGGTGGTCGACATCGCCAGACGGCACGGCGTGCTCAAGGCGATCAAGTCCAAGTCGATGGTCTCCGAGGAGGCCGGCCTCAACCAGGTGCTGGCGGCCGCCGGGATCCGGCCGGTGGAGACCGACCTCGGCGAGTACATCCTGCAGATTGCCGGCAACGAGCCGCCGTCGCACATCATCGCACCGGTCATGCACAAGAACGTCGATCAGGTCGCCGACCTCTTCGCCAGTACGCACGGCACCGCCCGCAAGACCGACATCCCGTCGCTGACGCGTGAAGCGCGCGAAGTCCTGCGCGAACACTTCGTCAGCGCCGAGATGGGGATTTCCGGCGCCAACTTCCTGATCGCCGAGACCGGCAGCGCGGCGCTGGTCACCAACGAGGGTAACGGCCGGATGGTGAGCACGCTGCCGAAAGTGCACGTGGTGATTACCGATATCGAAAAGATCGTTCCGACGCTCGCCGATCTTGCCACCCTGATGCGTCTGCTGCCGCGCTCGGCAACCGGTCAGGCGATCTCCAGCTATGTTTCGCTGCTCACCGGCAACGGGCGCCGGAGCGCGGCGGCTGGCGATCCGGACGGTCCGGATGCTGCCGACGGTCCCGAGCAGATGGTCTTCATCCTGGTCGACAACGGCCGCGTCGGACTGCTCGGCGGCGACTTCCAGCAGATGCTCGCCTGCATCCGCTGCGGCGCCTGCCTGAACCACTGCCCCGTCTATCAGACGATCGGCGGCCACGCTTACGGCTGGGTCTATCCCGGGCCAATGGGTTCGATCCTGACGCCGCTGTTCGGCGGCATCGAAAAAGCTCTCGACCTGCCGCAGGCCTCGACGCTGTGTCAGCGCTGCAGCGAAATCTGTCCGGTGCGCATCCCGCTGCCCGGACTGCTGCGCCAGCTGCGCGAGCGACAGACTCGCGAGGGCTGGCGGCCGCGCAGCGAGCGTTTCGGCTTGCGGCTATGGGCCTGGCTGGCGGCACGGCCGACACTGTACGCGCTGGGTACGCGCATCGCCGTGCGCTATCTGAACTGGCTGGCCGGTGGCCGCGACCGAATCGAAGTGCTCGGGATAACGGCAAACTGGACCGCCGGCCGTGATCTTCCCGCGCCGCAGGGCAAGACCTTTCGCCAGCTTTATCGCCAGCGGCGACGAGCGTAGTCAGACACCCGAGCACCAGCAAGCACCAGGACCATGAAATACTCGACCAACCAGCAGCCCTCGCCAAGGAGTGCAGTTTCCAAATGACGTTAGATCCCGACGAGATCCTGGCCATTCCGCTATGGATCAATGGCCACGCCTACCTGACCATGGCGCCAAGTTTTTTTGACGTCCGCGACCCACGCAGCGGCCAGGTCAGACGGCGCACGCCGATGTGTGGCGCCTCCGAAGCGCGCGCCGCGGTGGACGCCGCGCAAGCCGCGCTTGCCGGCTGGGCCGCGCGAACGGTTGGCGAGCGCGCAGCGCTGCTGGCGGCGCTCGGGGATGCGCTGGCCGAATACGAGCAGCACTTCGCCGGCATGATCGCCGAGGAGACCGGCAAGGACACGGCGCTGGCCGCGGCCGAAGTCGGCGAAGCCCTGCTCCTGCTGCGAGCCGCGGCGTCGAACACGGAGACGGCCACGACCACCGGCGGCGCGGCGGTGGTGGCCATTGTCAGCGACGACAGCGCGCCGCTGCTGGGCCCGCTGCGGCACGCCGTGCCGGCGCTGCTGGCCGGTGCAACGCTGGTCATCAAGCCCAGTCCGAGAGCGCCATCGCCGGCCTTCGCGCTGGCCGAACTGACCGCCGACAGCGATTTTCCGGGCGGCGTCTTCAACGTCCTGCACGGCGACCTCGCGGCGATCGAGGGGCTCTGTGCCGCCAGCGACGTGAGCCTGCTGCTCTTCGCCGGCGACCCGGCGCTGGGCGCCAGGGTCGCCACCATCGCCACCCGCCACGGCAAGCCCTTTGTGGACTGAGGCCAGGATCGAGGTCAAACGCGCCATGCACAGAATCGTCTATCTCGAACGCGAATCGATCATCGCCGATGTTCGCCGGCCCGATTTTCCGCATCACTGGGCCGAACACCCGAAAACGCTTCAGCACGAGGTCAGGGGGCGGCTGGCCGGAGCGACCATGGCGATCGTCAACAAGCTGCAGATCGATGCCGAGCTGATCGCCGCGCTGCCGGCCTTGCAGATGGTCGCCGTCGCGGCGACCGGCACCAACAACGTCGACCTCGACGCCTGCCGCGCGCGCGGCATTGTCGTCTCGAACGTCCGCGGTTACGCGGCGCACACCGTTCCCGAGCATGTGCTGGCCCTGTTGCTGACGCTGTCGCGCAATATCCTCGCCTATCGGCTGGCGGTCGCCGACGGCAAGTGGCAACGGTCCGAGCAGTTCTGTTTTTTCGATTACCCGATTCGCGACCTGCACGGCGCGACGCTGGCGCTGATCGGCAGCGGCAGCCTCGGCAACGCCGTCGCCAAACTGGCCGGCGCTTTCGGGATGCACGTCCTGCGCTGCGAGCGCAAGGACGCGACGAGCATACGGCCGGGTTACACACCCTTCGTCGAAGGCTTGGGCCGAGCCGACGCGGTAGCGCTGCACTGCCCCCTGACCGCCGCAACGACCCACCTGATCGGCGAGTCCGAGCTGCGCGCGATGAAACCGTCGGCGCTGCTGATCAACACCGCGCGCGGCGGCCTGGTCGACGAAGCGGCACTGGCCAGGGCCTTGCACGAAGGCTGGATCGCCGGTGCCGGTTTCGACGTGCTGAGCGTCGAACCACCGCGTGCCGGCAACGTCCTGCTGGCGCCGGAGCTGCTGGCGCGGCCGAATTTCGTGTTGACGCCGCACGTCGCCTGGGCCAGCCGGCCGGCAATGCAGGCGCTGGCCGACCAGCTGATCGCCAACCTCGAAGCTTTCGCCCGCGGCGAACCGCAGCACCGGGTCGCCTGAAAGTAGTGTGGAAGAAGACATGGCGCTTGCCCGTATATGTAAATGACATGGCGCTTGGCGTGGTTGCGCGAATGATCGAGGATTGGCCAGAATGACTTCCGCATCGGAAGAACTGTTGATCAAGGCGGGTTCACTGCGCTTCCATACGGTATTGGCCGACCCGCCGTGGCAATTCCAGAACAAGACCGGCAAGGTTGCGCCGGAACACAAGCGGCTCAGTCGTTACCACACCATGACGCTGGCGGCGATCTGCGACCTGCCGGTGGCGGCGATCTGCGCCGACACCGCCCATCTCTATCTCTGGGTTCCCAACGCCCTGCTGCCCGAGGGCCTGCGCGTCCTGGCGTCCTGGGGCTTCTCCTACAAGAGCAATCTGGTCTGGCACAAGGTGCGCAAGG
>DPSD01000600.1:11090-21392 GCA_003538495.1 Accumulibacter sp. | reverse complement strand
GGCACAAGGTGCGCAAGGACGGTGGCCCTGACGGTCGCGGCGTCGGCTTCTACTTTCGCAATACCACCGAGATCATCCTCTTTGGCGTACGCGGCAAACACGCGCGCACGCTGGCTCCGGGGCGAAGGCAGGTCAACATCATTCGCTCGATGAAGCGCGAACACTCGCGCAAGCCCGATGAGCAATACGCGTTGATCGAGTCGTGCAGCCCTGGACCGCGCATCGAACTGTTCGCACGCGGATCACGCGCCGGGTGGACGACTTGGGGCGATCAGGCGGACCAGTATTCGCCCACCTGGCCAACCTGCGCCAAGCATTCGCAGCCTGACTTGTTTCTCCAGGACGAATGAACGATCCTTGCCTGCGCTCACTTCGCACGGATTGCCTCACCGAACGCGCTCGCCAGACTCGGCGCCACGCGCTGCGCTGCTGCCGCGATTCCGTTTGCTTGTTTCTTTTCGGCTTGTTCGCGGTCGTCGCCGATGTCCGGGCGACCAGCGTCGCCGCCGCCGCCGACCTCAAGTTCGCGCTTGGCGCGATCGTCGCCGGCTACGAGAAGGAGACCGGCAGGAAGGTCGTTCTCGCCTTCGGATCGTCGGGCAACTTCGCCCGCCAGATCCCGCAGGGCGCCCCTTTCGACCTGTTCATGTCGGCCGACGAGGAGTACATCTTCCGGCTCGCCGAACAGGGACTGCTGCGCGACCAGGGCCGGCTGTACGCGATCGGGCGCATCGCGCTGCTGGCGCGGCACGGCTCGCCGCTGGCGGTCGATGGCCAGCTGCTGGGACTGGCCGCGGCGCTCGCCGATGGGCGCCTGCAGCGACTGGCCATCGCCAACCCGCAGCATGCGCCCTACGGGCGGGCGGCGCGCGCCGCCCTCGAACACGCGGGACTCTGGCAGTCCTTGCAGGGCAAGCTGGTGCTCGGCGAAAACGTCGCCCAGGCAGCGCAGTTCGCGCTTAGCGGTTCGGCACAGGGCGGCATCGTCGCCTGGTCGCTGGTCAAGGCACCGGAACTGGCCAGCCTCGGCGTCGCGGCGCTGATCCCCGAAAGCTGGCACCCGCCCTTGCGCCAGCGCATGGCCCTGACCCGCCGGGCCGGCGAGGACGCCAGCCGTTTCTACGACTACCTGCAGCAACCGGCGGCACGCGCGGTCTTCGAGCGCTACGGCTTCTCGCTGCCGGCGAGGTGACGGCATGATCGACTGGCAGGCGCTCGCGCTATCGCTGCAACTGGCCACCGCCACGGCGCTATTGCTGCTGCCTTTCGCGATCTGGCTGGCGCGGCTGCTGGCGTGGTCGGCGTTTCGCTGGCAGGGCGCGCTCGAGGCGGCGATCCTGCTGCCTCTGGTGCTGCCGCCGACGGTCCTCGGCTACTACCTGCTGCTCGGCTTCGGCGGCGCTTCGCCGCTGGGCCAGGCCTACCAGGCGCTGACCGGGCGGGCGCTGGTTTTCAGCTTCGACGGGCTGCTCGCCGCCTCGCTGATCTTCAACCTGCCGTTCGCCGTGCAGCCGATGCAACGCTCGTTCGCGTCGATTCCCCGCGAAGTGCGCGAAGCGGCGTGGGTGTCGGGACTGTCGCGCTGGCAGACCTTCCTGCGTATCGAACTGCCGCTGGCGTGGCCGGGAATCGCCGCCGCGCTGGCGCTGACTTTCGCGCACACGCTCGGCGAGTTCGGCGTCGTGCTGATGGTCGGCGGCAGCCTGCCGGGCGAGACGCGGACCATAGCGATCGCCATCTACGATCAGGCGCAGGCCTTCAACGACTCGGCGGCGGCCGCCATGTCGGCGTTGCTGCTGGCGCTGTCCTTCGTTGCCGTGACCGTGGTCAGCCGGCTCGGCCGTTCGGTGCTGCGCCGATGAAGCTCACCGCCCGCCTCGAACAGTCGGCACCGATCCCGCTGGCCGCTGACCTCGCTTGCGGCAGCGGCGAGCTGTTGGCGCTGGTCGGCCCGTCGGGGAGCGGCAAATCGACTATCCTGCGCTGCCTGGCCGGGCTGCACCGGCCAGCGGCCGGTACCGTGCGCTGCGGTGACGAGACCTGGCTCGACGCCAGGCGCGGCATCGACGTGGCGCCGCAGCAGCGGCGCGTCGGTTTCGTCTTCCAGCATTACGCCTTGTTCCCGCACCTGAGCGCGCTGGCCAACGTGATGGCCGCGCTGCACCATCTGCCGGCCGGCGAGCGCGCGGCGAAAGCACGCCACTGGCTGGCGCGTACCAACCTCGAAGGTCTGGAGGGACGTCGTCCAGCGGAGCTTTCCGGCGGCCAGCAGCAGCGCGTCGCGCTGGCCCGCGCGCTGGCGCGCGACCCGCAGGTGTTGCTGCTCGACGAACCCTTTTCGGCGGTCGACCAGGTGACGCGGCGAAAGCTCCTGCGCCAGCTCATCGAGTTGCGTCGCTCGCTGGCCATTCCGATCGTCCTGGTCACCCACGACCTCGAGGAAGCGGCGCTGCTTGCGGACACCATGACCGTCCTCCATCGCGGCCGAACGCTGCAAACCGCGCCGCCCGACGAACTGCTGGCGCGGCCGGTCAGCGCGCTGGTCGCGCGGCTCACCGACCAGCCCAATATCTTCGTCGGCCAGGTGCTGGAGCAGTCGCCGGCGAGCGACACGACGCTCATCGACTGGCTGGGCCAACCGCTGCAGGCGGCACATCATGCCGGTTTTGCGGTTGGCGAGACGGTCTGCTGGGTGGTGCCCGAAGCCGGCGTGATCCTCGTTCGTGACCACCAGACCGATCGCGAAAACACCGTCGACGCGACCGTCAACGAGCGATTGGCCTGGCGTGGACACGCCACGGTGAGCGCGCGCGTCGGCGGCCGTCGCGACGCCACGCTGTCGTTTGCCATCGGCGCGTCGGTCGCGCAGCGGCGCGGTCTCGTCCCCGGCGCCAGCGTCGCGCTGCAGTTGCAGAAAGCTGCCATCGCGCTCACCCCGGCCGACTCGGCGACCGTCGGCCAGATCGCGTTTGCCGGCAGCGCCACGGGTCCCAAGCAATGAACAACAATTCGTCCAGAGCCGATATCCTGGGGCGCGTCCGCGCCGCCTTGCGGCACGACCCGGCGCTCGCCGGAGAACGCCGGAACAAGGTCTTCGAAGACCTCGCCGCGGCGACCGAAGGCCCGCGCCCCAAGCTCGTGGGCGACCTGCTCGAGCGCTTCTGCCGCTGCTCGCAGGCGATGTCGTCAACCGTTGATCGGGTCAGCAGCATCGCCGAGGTGCCGGCAGCGGTCGCCCGCTACCTGTCGGCAGCTGGCCTGCCGGCAGTTGCCGTTTGCTGGCACGAGTACGCCAGCCTCGACTGGGCCGGCGCCGGCCTGACCGTCGCCGCGCGGGCAGCGCGTGACGACGACCTGGTGGGGATCACCGGCGCCTTTTGTGCGATCGCCGAGACCGGTACGCTGATGCTGCTCTCCGGGCCTGCGACGGCCGCGACGACCAGCCTGCTGCCCGAAACGCATATCGCCATCGTGCTCGCCGGGCGCATCGTCGCCGGCATGGAGGAAGGCTTCGCGCTGCTCCGGCAAGAGCACGGCGAACTGCCGCGCGCGGTGAACTTCATTTCCGGCCCCTCGCGCACCGGCGACATCGAGCTGACCATCGTCCTTGGCGCGCACGGGCCGTACCGGGTGCATCTGGTGGTCGTCGGGGCTGCTCCGGAGGGCTGACGGGTGGGCCGCGCCAGACCGCCTGGCGAGCCGATTTCGGGCCGCTCAATCAACCCACGTCCCTCAGCATGTCCCTCGGTCGAACCCTTGTGAATTGGTGCAAACTCAGTCGTCAGTTGTGACAAGGGTTTGCGGCCGATGAGGAGGGCCACTCGATGGGTGAGATGAATTTTGAGCAGCAAGGGATCGTCAAGGCGCTGGATGGCGCCTTGCAGGAAGTGCCACCAGCCGCGACGAAGACGCGCCGGACGCCACCCGCCACGCGCTACCGTTCGCGCAGGCTCTCATCGCCGTACTGCAGCAGCGGACTGAGAAGATAGTCGATCACCCGCCGGCGGCCGGTCTTGACCTCGACGGTCACCGCCATTCCGGGCGACAGCGTCACCCACTTGTCCTCGACACGAATCGTCGCTTGCGAGAGCTTGGCGCGCAGCGTATAGAGCAGGCCCTTCTTCTCGTCGTTGATCGCATCGTTGGCAACCTGCGTCACCGTTGCCGGGATGGTGCCGTAGCGGGTGAACGGAAACGTCTCGACCTTGACCTGCGCCTCCTGGCCGGCATTGACGAAACCGATGTCCTTGTTTTCGACGAAGGCCTCGACTTCGACCGCCTCGTCCTTCGGGACGATGATCATCAGCGCCTGTGCCGGCGTCACGACACCGCCGACGGTATGCACCGCCAGTTGCTGCACCGTACCATCGACCGGCGCCGTCAGCGTCATCAGCTTGCCGCGCGACTCCGCCTTGACGAGTTCCTGGCCAAGACTGCCGGCCTTCTGCTCGGCCTCGTTCAGACTGTCGAGCGCCAGGCGCCGGGTCTCGGCGACCAGCGCGCGGCGTTGTTCGCGACCCTCGGCAAGCGCCGCCGACAATTCGTTCAGGCGGCTCTTCTGCGTCGACAGATCGGCTTCCTGTTCGATGCGCAGTTGCTCCTTCTCGAGGTAACCGTGTTGCGAAATGAAGTTCTGCTCGACCAGCTTCCTGAAATCCGTAGACCGTTGGCGGGCGATCGGCGCCGTTTGTTCGAGCTTGCGCACCACTTCGCGGGTGGACCGCAGTTCCGCCTCCCGTCGTGCGATGTCGGCGTCGATGCGTGCCAGCCTGGCGCGGTATTCGCCGTACTGGCCGTCAAGGAAACGCTGCTCCTGCACTTGCCGGTCTGCCGACCGTCCAGGCAGTCGCGCCAGTACCGGTGCCTGACCGCCGTCAATCGCCGCCAATAGCGCTGCCGCCCGTGCCGACTGGGTGTGCGCGCGGTCAAGATCGCCGGCGTAACGCGCACGGTCGGCCTCGGCGTTGGTCGGGTCGAGTTCGAGCAGCACTTCGCCACGGCGCACGCTCTGCCCATCGGCAACGCGAATCGCTTTCACGGTTGACGTCTCGAAGGGCTGGATCACCTTCGTCCGATCATTGGGAACGATCTTGCCGCGCGCCGTGGCGACGATGTCGATCTGCCCGAAAACCGCCCAGATGAGCGCGATCAGCGCGAAGCCGACGATCAGCGCCATGGCCAGCCGCGGCGCCGGCGACACTGGCCGCTCCTGCAGCGATAGCGCGGCCGGCAGGAAGTCGACTTCATGCGCCGGCCGCGGTGCATGCGGGCGCTCGCGCTCGCGCCAGGCCTGGCGAAAGACGGCGGCGTAGCGCTTCAACAGGTCGACCGTGGCTCCCAGCCGCAGTGCCCGGCTCATGCCTGCATCCCCTGTTGCAGCCGATGCAGGCGCGAGTAATGCCCGGCTTCGTGCGCGAGCAGTTCGGCGTGGCTGCCCTGTTCGGCGATCTGCCCGCGGTCGATGACGACGATGCGGTGCGCATCGCGAACCGCGCTCAGCCGGTGCGCGATGATCAGCACCGTTCGCCCCTTGCAGATGCCCTGCATGTTGTTCTGGATGATCCGCTCGGACTCGTAGTCGAGCGCGCTGGTCGCTTCGTCGAAGATCAGGATGCGCGGGTTGCCGATCAGCGCGCGGGCGATGGCGATGCGCTGGCGCTGGCCGCCGGAGAGCGTCGCGCCGTGCTCGCCGACGAGCGTGTCGTAGCCTTCCGGCAGTTCGAGGATGAAGTCGTGTGCGCCGGCGAGTCTGGCGGCGGCGATCACCGCCGGCATCGGCAGGCCGGGGTCGGCGAGCGCGATGTTGTCGCGGATCGTCCGGTTGAAGAGCATGTTCTCCTGCAGGACGACGCCGATCTGGCGGCGCAGGCTCCCGCTGTCGGCGAGCGCCAGATCGACGCCGTCGATCAACACCCGGCCGCGCTCGGGAACGTACAGGCGCTGGATCAGCTTGGCCAGCGTGCTCTTGCCCGAACCCGAACGGCCGACGAGGCCGATCACTTCGCCGGCTTCGATGGTCAGCTGGATGCCGCGCAGGATCTCCGGCGAATCCGGACGGTAGCGGAAGACGACCTGATCGAGTTCGATCCGGCCGGTCAACGGCGGCAGCGTACTGCGATGATTGGCGGCGACTTCTGTGCGGGTGTTGAGGATGTCGCCGAGGCGCTGCACCGAGATGCCGGTCTGCTGGAAATC
The DNA here is from genome assembly GCA_003538495.1 of Accumulibacter sp. The sequence goes on along the minus strand of DPSD01000600.1, from coordinate 15,197 downwards.
GGTCCACAGTTGCGCCAGACGCATCACCGGCATCGCCACGCGGCCGGCGAGCATGTTGAAGGCGATCAGCTGGCCGACCGAGAGTTCGCCATCGATCACCAGACGCGCACCCAGCCACATCGTCGCCACGGTCACCAGTTTGCCGATCAGCGAAACGCCTTCATGCGCCAGCGTTCCCAGCGTCGCGGTACGGAAACCGGCGCTGACGTAGGCGGCGAGTTGATTCTCCCAACGACGGGCCATCTGCGGTTCGACGGCCATCGCCTTGAGCGTGTCGATGCCGTTGACGGTTTCGACCAGGAAGGCCTGGTTCTCGGCACCGCGGTTGAACTTCTCGTGCAGGCGGCCGCGCAGCAGCGGCGTGATCAGGAGCGACAGGATCAGATAGCACGGTAGCGAAGCAACGACGATCAGCGTCAGCCAGCCGCTGTAGCAGAGCATGACGGCGAGGAAGACGATCGAGAACAGCAGATCGAGAACCAGCGTGATGGCGTTGCCGGTGAGGAATTGACGGATGTTTTCGAGTTCGCGGACGCGCGCGACGGTGTCACCGACCCGGCGCGCCTGGAAGTAGGCGAGTGGCAGGTTCAGCAGGTGGCGGAAAAGGCGCGCACCGAGTTCGACGTCGATGCGGCTGGTGGTGTGCGCGAAGACGTAACTGCGCAGTCCCGAGAGCAGCGACTCGAAGACGACGACCACCAGCAGACCGACGGCGATGACATCGAGCGTGGTCAGGCCGCGATGCACCAGTACCTTGTCCATCACCACCTGGAAGAACAGCGGTGTGACCAGAGCGAAGAGCTGCAGGACGAAGGAGACAAGCAGGACTTCGCCGAGCAGTTTCCGATACTTGACGACTGCCGGGATGAACCAGCTGAAGTCGAAACGCGCGAGTTCGCCGGCGAGCGAGGCGCGCGAGGTGAACAGGATCAGTTCGCCGCTCCAGCGGGCAGCGAAATCCTCCGCGGAGAGGACTTGCGGGCGGGCGCCGCCGGGTTCCTGGATCAATACCTTGCCGGCGTCGATACGCGCCAGGATGAAGAACTTGCCCTGCCGGTCGATGGCCAGCGCCGGCAGCGGCGTCCGTTCGAGGCGCTGGTATTCGGTGCGCACCCGCCGGGCAGCGAGGCCGAGGTGTCGGGCGGCGAGGAGGATCTGCGGGGTGGCGAAGGCCTGGCCGGGTTCGCGGAAAATGTGCGCGAGCTGCTCGGGGTCGGCGGCGATGGCGTGGAAGCGGGCGAGCATGACGAGGCCGAGCAGGCCGCTGTCGGGTTCGGGGGGAGAAGGTTCCGGCGCGGCGGCGTGGTCGGGGCCACCGGAAATCGTCTCGAGGAGGTCGGCGTCGGTCATGGCGGCGGGGGACGCCCCTGCTGGAGAGCAAGGGCGTCGGTGGGGTGGAACGGCTGGAAGGGGTGCTGCCCGGAGCTGCTCGGGCAGACCCTCAGGCAGACCCTCGGGGAAATCTACTGCCAGTTGGCCGCCAGGACCGGCGCCAGTGCCGTCTGGTACGCGGGCGGCAGCGTCGTCTGGCCGGCCGACGGCGGCGCAAACGCGGCCATGGCTTGCACCAGGTTCTCGACGCTGGTGTCGACCAGCAGTTTGTTGTCGGCGGTCTGGAAGCGTTCGAGGTGGTACGCCGAGCCGCTATACCAGTTCTCGATGGTCAGGGCGTCGCTGGTGCCGATGACGCCCACTTCGAGGTTGTTGCCGACATGCCGGAACCACAACTGGTCATTGGCGATGCCGGCGGCGAACTGGGCGAGGTCGCTGTTGCCGGCCGTGGCGTCGTTGTCACTGGCGACGTCGGCGCCGTCGCCACGTGCAAAGAGGTAGGTGTCGTTGCCGACGCCGCCGTCGAGGCGGTCGTTGCCGCTTCCTCCGGCCAGCGTGTCGTTGCCGGCGCCGCCAGTAAGAGTGTTGTTGCCGGTATTGCCGGTGACGACGTTGTCCAGGGTGTTGCCGTTGCCGTTGATGGTATTGGCTCCGGTGAGCGTCAGGTTGTCGACGTTCGCGGCGAGGGTCCAGGTGACGCTGGACTGAACCAGGTCGGTCCCCCCGCCGAGGTTCTCGGTGATCACGTCGCCGGTGTTGTCGACGACGTAGGTATCGTTGCCGAGACCGCCGATCAGAGTGTCCGCGCCGGCAGCGCCACTCAGGGTGTCGTTGCCGGCGCCACCGGAGAGGGTGTTGGCGGCGCTGTTGCCGGTGAGCAGGTTGTCCAGGCTGTTGCCGGTGCCGTTGATGGCGGTCGCGCCGGTCAGGGTGAGGTTTTCCAGGTTGTCGGAGAGTGTCCAGGTGAGGTTCGCCTTGACCAGATCGGTGCCTTCGCCGGCGTTCTCGGTGACCACGTCACCGCTACTGTCGACCACGTAGGTGTCGTTGCCGAGGCCGCCGGCCAGGGTGTCGATACCGGCGTCGCCGTCGAGGATGTTGGCACCGCTGTTGCCGGTGAGGACGTTGTCCAGCGTGTTGCCGGTGCCGTTGATGGCACCCGTGCCGGTGAGCGCGAGGTTCTCGACGTTGGCGGAGAGCGTGCAGGTGACGCTTGCTTGGACCAGGTCAGTGCCTTCAGCAGCGTTCTCGGTGACCACGTCACCGCTGCTGTCGACCACGTAGGTGTCGTTGCCGAGACCCCCGGCCAGGGTGTCCGCGCCGGCAGCGCCACTCAGGGTGTCGTTGCCGCTGCCACCGGAGAGGGTGTTGGCGGCACTGTTGCCGGTGAGCACATTGTCCAGGCTGTTGCCGGTGCCGTTGATGGCAGTTGTACCGGTCAGGGTGAGGTTTTCGAGGTTCGCGGAGAGCACCCAGGTGAGGCTTGCTTGCACCAGGTCGGTACCTTCGCCGATGTTCTCGGTGATCACATCGGCGACGTTGTCGACGGTGTAGGTGTCGTTGCCGAGGCCGCCGACCAGGGTGTCGGTACCGGCGCCGCCATTCAGAATGTTGGCGCCGCTGTTGCCGGTCAACACGTTGTTCAGGGTGTTGCCGGTGCCGTTGATCGCCGACGTGCCGGTGAGGGTCAGGTTCTCGAGGTTGCTGCCGAGTGTCCAGGTCACGTCCGAGATGACCGTATCGGTCCCGGCGCTGGCCGCCTCGGTGACCACGTCGCCACTGCTGACATGGTAGGTGTCATTGCCGCCGCCGCCCGCCAGCGTGTCGTTACCGGCTCCGCCATCGAGGACATTGTCGGCTGCATTTCCGGTCAAGCTGTTGTTCAGGGTGTTGCCACTGCCGTTGATGGCACTGCTACCGGTCAGCGTGAGGTTTTCCAGGTTGGCGCCCAGCGTCCAGGTGGCGCTTGCTTGGACCAGATCGGTACCCTCGCCGGCGTTCTCGGTAGTCACGTCACCAGCGTTGTCGACCACGTAGGTGTCGTTGCCGGTACCACCGACCAGCGTATCGGCACCGCTGCCGCCGCCGAGGACGTTGGCACCGCTGTTGCCGGTGAGAATGTTGTTCTGGGTGTTGCCGGTAGCGTTGATGGCACTGGTGCCGGTAAGGGTGAGGTTTTCGACGTCGACGGAAAGGGTCCAGGTCACGCTGGACTGGATCAGGTCGGTGCCTTCGCCGGCGTTCTCGATGATCACGTCGGCTGCATTGTCGACCTTGTAGGTGTCGTTGCCGAGGCCACCGATCAGGGTATCGACACCGCTGCCGCCATCCAGAACGTTGGCGGCGCTGTTGCCGGTCAACACGTTGTTCAAGGTGTTGCCGGTGCCGTTGATCGCCGACGTGCCGGTGAGGGTCAGGTTCTCGAGGTTGCTGCCGAGTGTCCAGGTCACATCGGAGATGACGGTATCGGTCCCGGCGCCGGCCGCTTCGGTGACGACGTCGCCAGTGCTGACATAATAAGTGTCGTTGCCGGTACCACCCACCAGCGTGTCGGTGCCGCTACCACCGTCGAGGGCGTTGTCGGCGGCGTTGCCGGTCAAGGTGTTGTTCAGGGCGTTGCCGGTGCCGTTGATGGCACTGGTGCCGGTGAGGGTGAGGTTCTCGACGTTTGCGGAGAGCGTGTAGGTGACGCTGGACTGAACCAGATCGGTGCCTTCGCTCGCGATCTCGGTAATCACGTCACCCGTGTTGTCGACCACGTAGGTGTCGTTGCCG
>DPSD01000600.1:10591-10833 GCA_003538495.1 Accumulibacter sp. | reverse complement strand
CGCCGATCAGCGTGTCGGCACCGGTTCCGCCGCTGAGGACGTTATTGCCGCTGTTGCCGGTCAAGACGTTGTTCAGCGTATTGCCCGTGCCGTTGAGCGCACTGGTGCCGGTGAGCGTGAGGTTCTCGACATTGGCGGTGAGCGTGTAGCTCACGCTGGATCGGACGAGATCGGCGCCTTCGCCGGCGTTCTCGGTGACGACGTCACCGGTATTGTCAATCACGTAGGTGTCGTTGCCGGCA
>DPSD01000600.1:9829-10317 GCA_003538495.1 Accumulibacter sp. | reverse complement strand
TTGCCGGCACCGCCGACCAGCGTATCGGTGCCGCTGCCACCGTCGAGGCTGTCGTTACCACCCAGTCCATTCAGCACGTCGTTGCCGCCGAGACCGCTCAGCGTGTCGTCGCCGATCCCGCCGGTCAGCGTATCGGCACTGGCGGTGCCGGTGAGCGTTTTGTTGATGCTGGCGATCACGATGTCGAATACGTCGCTGGCCGTCAGCCCGCCACTGTCGGTGGCGATAAGGCGCACGCTGACCGTACCGACGGCAGTCGGCGTACCCTGGAAAGTCCGCGTCGCCGCATCGAAGGTCAACCAGGCGGGGAGTGCCGAGCCACTGGCGAGTGTCGCCGTATAGGTCAATACGTCGCCGGCATCGACATCGGTAAAGGTGCCCGCCGGGATGGTCACCGAGAACGCCGTCGCTTCGGTTGCCGTTTTGTCGCCTCGCGCACCGACAACCTGGTCATCATCGCCCGACCCGACGGCACGATCGAGTGGGTC
>DPSD01000600.1:0-9530 GCA_003538495.1 Accumulibacter sp. | reverse complement strand
CGTCGATATAGCTGGCGACCACCCGCAGGCGTTGGCCAACCTGCGCCTGCGTCAGGGTGAAACTGTCCGCCGTAGCACCGCTGATGGCGCTCCAGGTGGTGCCCTCCGGCGAGCTCTCCCATTGATAGGCAATGCTGCCCAGTCCGTCGACGTCGTCCAGCGTATTGCTGGCGGTGAGCAGCTGGTTCTGGGCGGCGCTGCCGATGATTGTGACGTCCCCGGTGGGCGTGGTGTTACCTTTGACGACGGTCAGGGTGAACGCTTTTCTGGACGCACTCAGCCCTTCCTCGTCGGTGGCGGTAATCACGACACCGAACCTGCCCACATCGCCGTCTCCAGGCGCTCCGCTGAAGGTCCGCGTGGCGGCGTCGAATGACAGCCAGGACGGCAAGATCGCGCCACCCGCCTGGGTCGCGGAGAAGGTCAGCGAATCGCCGGAATCTGGATCGACGAACAGTCCGGCCGGGATGGTGATATTCACGGCATCATGTTTGAACGCTACTTGATCCGGCAGAAATCCACCAACGAAAGACGGATCCAGAGTTCCGTCCTGGTTATAGCGTACCAGCGCAAAGTCGCTTCCCGAGGCGTCGGCGTTGTATTGCCCGCCAGCGACGACAATCTTGCCGTCGGTCTGCACCTTGACGGAGCAACCCGCGTCGGCGGAATTGCTTACCGGAGTTGTGACGTAGCCATCGTCGCCAAATCCGACATCCAGCGAACCGTCGCTGTTGTAACGCACCAGGGCAAAGTCGAGGTCAGTCTCTTCGCTATAGCGCGTACCCGCCACCAGAATTTTTCCATCAGGCTGCAGGATGACGGAATTAGCGGCCTGATCCCAGCTGTAGAGTTGGGTTTCGACCCTCCCGGCAAGACCAAAGCCGGCGTCCAGGGACCCGTCGCTCTGGTATCGCAGCAGGAAGGAACCCGTACTGCTCGTGCCCAGCACCAGGATCTTCCCGTCAGGCTGGGTCGTCACCGATCGTGCGGACTCATTGCCACCCGAATCGACGACGATCATGCCGTCGCCATCGAAGCTGGCATCCAGGGAACCATTGCTGTTGTAGCGCTGCAGCACGAAATCGATTGCGTCGTTGGTGTCGCCATAACCTGCGGCGAGGATCTTCCCATCGGACTGAATGCTTACCGACTTGATGTATTCAGAGAAATACCCTGCACTGCTCACCACCTTGCCGTCACCATCGAAGGTGCTGTCCAGGGACCCGTCGGAGTCATAGCGAACCAGTGCAAAATTCGTCATTGAGCTTGAACTACCGCTGCTCATGCCGGCCAGTACGATCTTGCCATCGGCTTGCACCGCCATCGCGTAGGCTTGATCCCAATAGCCGCCGATATCCGTGGTTACCTTGCCGTCGCCGCTGAAACCGGTATCCAGCGATCCGTTGCCGTTGTAGCGCGCGACGGCAAAGTCTGACGCACCGATCGAAGCAAACCCACCGACCAGAATCCGGCCGTCGGCCTGGACCGCCACGGCGTAACTGTCGTCGGTATAGAGACCAATTGCCGTCGTGACCTTGCCATCGCCATCGACGCTGCTATCCAGCGAGCCGTCGCTGTTGTAGCGCAGGACGGTAAAGTCGGTGTAGGCGCCGACATTGCTCGTACCGGTCAGCAAGTACTTGCCGTCGGCCTGGATGGCGACGCTGTAACCCCATTCGTTGGTCGATCCGGCATCGGTAATGGCCACGCCAGGCGTACCGCCGCGGCCAACGAATACCGGTGCGCGGTTTTCCCGGACATCCAGCGCATTGCTCGCCACGCTTTCCGCCGTGCCATGGCCGTCGATATAGCTGGCGACCACGCGCACCTGCCGGCCGATCTCGGCTAGCGACAGCGTGAAAGCATCTGCCGTCGCGCCGCCAATGGCGCTCCAGTTGATCCCGTCGGACGAACTCTGCCACTGGTAGCCGATCGTGCCGAGTCCGTCACCGTCGGCCAGCGTATTGCTGGCCGTAAGTGTCCAGTCAGGATTTGGTCTGCCGGTGACAATAACCGAGCCGGCAGGCGCATCGTTGACATTGACCACCGTGACGGCGAAATTCGTCGACGCGCTGGCGCCCGCCAAATCGGTTGCCGTTACTTTGAGGTCTATCGTGCCCACGGCGCTGTCGGGCGGCGTACCAGCAAACGTTCGCGTCGCCGTATCGAAAGAGAGCCATGCCGGCAAGGCCGAACCGTCCGCCAATGTGGCCGCGAGAGCCAGGCTGTCGCCGGCATCGACGTCGACAAAGGAGACGGACGGGATGGCGAAACTGAGCGCACTGTCTTCGTTGACGGTCCGGTTACGGAGTGTCGGGGTGATGCCAAACGACGTGTCCAGGGTGCCGTCCTGGTTATACCTGAGCAAAGCGAAATCGGCATCAGCGGCGGAAGTATAGCCGCCGCCGGCCACCACGATTTTTCCATCGGCCTGCACCTGGACGGTCGATCCCGCGTCGGATCCGGTGCTCAACGAGGTCGTGACATAACCGCCAACGCCAAATCCAGTGTCCAGCGAACCACTGCCGAAATAGCGCGCGACGGCCAGGTCGCCGTTGATCTGGCCAGTGATCAGAATGCTCCCGTCAGTCTGCACCGCGACGTAATTTCCTGTACCCCAGGGCTTGATCAAGCTTGCCACCTTGCCATTGACGCCGAAAGCGGTGTCCGGCGAACCGTCGCTGTTGTAACGGAGCAAGAAAGCACTGCTGTAGTTCGAGCAAAATACCAGGATCCTTCCATCGGGCTGAGCGGTCACCGACGCTGCCGAGCCAAAACCGCCGACGCCAAAGGTAACCATTCCGTCGCCATCGAAGCTGCCATCCAGGGAACCATTGCTGTTATAGCGTTGCAAGACCAAATCGCGGTCGATGCCGCTCCCTTGCGCGGCCCCCGAACCTACGGCGAGAATCTTCCCATCGGCCTGCATGCTTACCGAGTGGAGATACTCTGTGTAATAGCCGGCGCTGGTCACTACCTTGCCATCGCCATCGAAGCCGGTATCGAGCGAACCATCAGAGTTGTAACGCACGAGTGCGAAATCGCTGATGTCACCAGGATTGCCGGATCTCATGCCGGCCAGGACGACCTTGCCATCGGCTTGCACCCCCATGGCATAGGCTTGATCCCAATAGCCGCCGATGTCGGTCGTGACCTTGCCGTCGCCACTGAAACTGGTGTCGAGCGTGCCATCCGGGAGGTATCGAACGACGGCGAAGTCGCTGTGGGTAGCGTACATCCATGAGAACCCGCCGACCAGAATCCGGCCGTCGCTCTGGACCGCCACGGAGTAACTATTGTCGGTCAACGGACCAATTGCCGTGGTGACCTTGCCATCGCCAGCGAAACTGGTATCCAGGGTGCCATTGCTGTTGTAGCGGGCCAGGCTGTAGTCAGGGTAACCGCCGACATCGCTCCGGCCCGTCACCAGGATCCGGCCGTCGGCCTGGACGGTTGCACCGTATCCCCAATCGTTGGCCGACCCCATGTCTGTCCTGACGACACCGCTGCCTTCATCACCGACAAATACCGGGGCGTCGTTGACCGGCGTGACGTTGAAGCTCAGCGTGTTGGGGCTGGCGTCAAACAAGCCCCTCTGATCCCTGACCGAGAAATCCAGGCCGGTGTAGTCCACACCGTTGGCGTCGGCCGGCGGGCTGAATACCAGGCCACCGATATCCGCCGCGGCAATCACCTGACCGGTGTTCACCGCGACGCCGTTGAGTTGAAGGTCGCCCAGTCCCGGTAGCTGATCGATGCGCACGGCACTGAGGCCATCGCCGGCATCCGGGTCGGTGAACCCGAAGTCCGCGGCACTCAGAACATAGGTCGTATCTTCGTCGATGGTGACTACCTTGTCGGTCCCGGACGGTGGCGCACCAAATGTCGCCAGCAGTGCCCCGACATCCCAGGTCTGGCCGTCGGAAAACTTGACCTGTTGAATTGGATTGTAGGCATTGGTCGGCGATTCATCCCGGAAGAACTCGCTGATGGTTACGCTGTCCTCCGTACCGGCAATCGCCAGGACGATATCGCTGCCGGATCGCGTGACCAGGACATCGGCAGAGGTAATGCCGGCAGCCAATTCCAGCACGTTGAGCTTGCCGGCGGAGGCGTCCGGGAATGCAGCGATTGTGTCCCGGCCATCGCCCCTGCCGAACAAATAGGTGTTGTTGCCGAGTCCCCCTTGCAGGGTGTCGTCGCCCCCGCCACCAGCCAGGGTGTCGTTGCCAGCATCGCCGCTCAGCGAATTGGCGACACTGTTGCCGGTGAGCACGTTGTCGAGCGCGTTGCCGAACCCGGTGACGGCGGTACCCGTGAGGGTAAGGTTTTCGAGGTTGGCGCCGAGCGTGTAGCTCACGCTGCTGCTGACGAGGTCCACGCCTTCGTCCGCGTTCTCGACAACCACGTCGCTGCTGCTATCGATCACGTAAATATCGGCACCGAGCCCGCCCTGCAGCACGTCGGCACCGCTGCCGCCATCCAGCGTATCGTTGCCGTCACCGCCGATCAGGGTGTTGGCGGCGCCGTTGCCGGTGAGCACGTTATCGAGCGCGTTGCCGGTGCCGTCGAGCGGCGCCGCACCCGTCAGGGTGAGGTTCTCGACGTTGTCCAGCAGCGTGTAGCTGATGCCGGAGCGAACCAGATCGCTGCCTTCGCCCGCTTGTTCCGTGACCACATCGCCGACGTTGTCTACCACGTAGATGTCGTCGCCGCCACCGCCCAGCATCGTATCGGCCCCTGAACCCCCGGACAGCGTATTGGCGTCGCCGTTTCCGATGAGCACGTTGTCCAGCGTGTTGCCGGTGGCGTTGACGGCGCTCGTACTGGTCAGGGTGAGGTTCTCGACATTGGCGGCGAGCGTGCAGCTGACGCTCGATTGCACCAGATCGACGCCCGCGCCGGCGCCTTCCGTAACCACATCGCCGCCGTCATCAACGACGTAGGTATCGTTGCCCGAGCCGCCGATCAGGGTATCGGCGCCGCTGCCACCATCGAGGAGGTTGTCGGCCGCGTTGCCGGTAAGCGTATTGTCGAGCACATTGCCGGTCCCGTGGATCGCTGCTCCTGTCAGCAGCAGACGTTCGACGTTGGCCGGCAGCGTGTAGTCGATGTCGGCGACAACCTCATCGACACCCTCGTTGGCCGCCTCGACCACCACATCGCCGGCCGAGTCGACCAGGAAACGGTCGTTGCCGCTGCTGCCGTCCATCGTATCCGCACCCGCTCCGCCGTCGATTACGTCGTCGCCACCCCCGGCAAAGATCCAGTCGTCCGCGGCCAGCGCGTCGATGCGGTCGGCCGCACCCGTACCGGTGATCACGTCGGCGCCGGGTGTCCCGTTGAGGTCGAATCCCTTGGCCAGGACCTGCTGGTAGCTGCGCACGCCGTCGTCGAACTGGAAGCTCTCGATGCCGCTGCCCGCCTGCAGATCGCTGGCGTTAAAGCCATCCACATGGATCTCGCCACCCGGCACACCGGTATCGATCAGCAGCGATCCCAGGCGCAAAGAAATGGCGGAAAAGTTCACGCCCTCGATCCACAGCGTATCGTTGCCGTCGCCGCCACTGATGTGTTTGGTGCCGCTGCCGGCGCGCACGACGATGATGTCGTCACCATCGCCACCGTCCAGGTCGTCGTCGCCGTCGCCGCCGTCGAGAGTGTCGTTGCCGGCGCCGCCGAGAAGCGTGTCGCTGCCGTCCCCGCCATAGAGCTGGTCGTCGCCCGCGCCAGCGTCGAGCAGGTCGTTGCCATGGAAGACACTCGCGAGGCCATCGGCATCGCCAGCCAGAACGTCATGGCCGTCGCCGCCGATCAGAACATCATCGCCGCCGTTGCCGACGAGCGTGTCGTCGCCGACGCCGCCATCGAGAACGTCGGCGCCGTGCAGCTCGCCGGCCACGTTGATCGCGTCGCCGTCCAGGCGGTCGTTGTCGGCGCCGCCGAGCAGCACGTCCGCCCCACCGCCACCGACGAGGGTGTCGTCGCCTTCGCCACCATCGAGGGTGTCGTCGCCCATGGCGGCATCCGGGGTATCGCTGCTGTCGCCGTAGAGCGCGTCGGCGCCGGCGCCACCGATCAGCATGTCGGCGCCGCCGTCACCGTAAAGCGTGTCGTCGCCTTCACCAGCGTCGAGAACGTCGTCGCCCAGAACTGACTCGGCAAGCCCGCTGCCGTCGCCGGCAAGAACGTCGTTGCCGGCGCCGCCGATCAGCGTGTCGGCGCCGCCCGCACCGACGAGGGTGTCGTTGCCTTCGCCACCGTCGAGGGTGTCGTCGCCCATGGCGGCTTCCGGGGTGTTGCTGCTGTCGCCGTAGAGTGCGTCGTCGCCGGCGCCACCGATCAGCATGTCGGCGCCACCACCGCCTTGCAGTTGGTCGTCGCCGGCGCCGCCGTCGAGGGTGTCGTCGCCTTGTTGCTCGGCGGGCGCGCTGCCGTCGTCGCCGTAGAGCGTGTCGTTGCCTTCGCCGCCGAAGAGGGTGTCGGCACCACCACCGCCGTACAATGTGTCGTCGCCGTCTTCGCCGTCGAGATAGTCGTCGCCGAGCGCTTCCGCGGGGGTGTCGCTGTTGTCGCCAGCCAGCAGGTCGGCACCGGCGCCACCGTAGAGTTGGTCGGCACCCCCCATCCCGTACAGACTGTCGTCGCCGTCTTCGCCGTCCAGATAGTCGTCGCCTTGCTTGTCGGATGCCGTTTGGCTGTCGTCGCCGAACAGCGTGTCGTTGCCGGCACCGCCGTAGAGAACGTCGGCCAGGGCGCCGCCAGCGAGTTGGTCGTCGCCATCTTCGCCATCGAGGTAGTCCGCGCCGGCGTTCTCGTCGCCACTGTCGGCGGTCAGGGTGTCGTTGCCGGCGCCGCCGTAGAGGACATCCGATCCACCCATGCCCCGGAGCTGGTCGTCGCCTTCGCCGCCGTCGAGGAAGTCGTCGCCATGGGCCGCCGGGGGAAGACCCCCATTGTCGCCGTTGATGATGTCGTTGCCGGAATTGCCAAGCAGGACGTCGTTGCCTTCCTCGCCGAAGAGAACGTCGTCGTCGGCGCCGCCGTCGGCGAAATCGTCGCCGGCACCGGCGATGACCCAGTCGCTGCCACCGCCGCCATACAGGGCGTCGTCGCCGGGGTTGGCCGATTGGCTGATCCAGGCCTGGCCGAAGGGGTACTGGTAGAGGTTGCCGGCTGGCTGCGGGATCACTTGCCGGGTGACGCTCCAGTCGCGATACACGAGGTCACGCTGGGTGTCACCGAGCAGGAGGTCGTCACCGCCGCCGCCGATCAGTTGGTCGCTGCCGCCACCGCCGGCGAGGACGTCGTTGCCGGCACCGCCGATGGCGAGGTCGCGGCCTTCGCCGCCGTCGAGCCAGTCGCCTTTCTGGCCACTGCCGGGCTGGCTGTCGTTCTGGGCGAGGGCGTCTTCGCGGCTGATCTTGCTGTCGGCGTAGAGGCGGTCGTCGCCGTCTTCACCGGCCAGCAGGTCGGCGCCTTCGCCGCCTTCGACGAGGTCGTCGCCGCCGCGGGCATCGACGATGTCGGCGCCAGCGCCCGCCTGGATCTGGCTGTTGCCATCGGCCAGGCGGATGTCGTCGTCGCCGGCACCGCCTTCGATGAGGTCGTCGCCGCCGCTCGATGCGGTGATGGTGTCGTTGCCCTCGCCGGCCGTGATGTGGTCGTTGCCGGTGCTGTCGTAGAGGGTGTCGGCGCGCGCTCCGGTCTTGGCCGGATCGGTGATCAGGTTGCCGAGGTTGTCGTAGTGGTAGACCAGGTGGCCCTGGGCATCGTAGAAGTCCATCGGGCCAATGTCGCCGACGATGTCGAGGGTGGTCTGCAGGTTCTGGTCGGCGGGTTCGTCGGTGGCGTCGAGGGTGAGGGTGAGTTGGTAGGTGGCCTGGGCGCCGCTGTCGGCGGGAAGGTAGGTGGCGGTCAGGGTGAGTTCGGCGTCGCTGTCGACGTCGCCGGTATTGAGGAAGGCGAAGGCGATTTCGGTTTGCCCAGGCTGCAGGTCGAGGGTGATCGGGCCGTTGGCGAAGGAGAGGGTGTGGTCGCCAGTGACCAGGGAAAAGGCGTTGTTGTTGCCGCCGGTGAGGTTGAGTTCGACCCGGTCGCCCAGGCGAGCGGCCATGTCGAGACAGGCCTTGAGTTGCTTGGCAAAGCGTTCATTGGCATTGAGCGCGGGGCGCGTGGTATTGCGGGTGCCGCCTTCGTTGAAGGGGTTGCTTTCACTCGCGAGGCACAGGGCGAGCTGTACTTCGTTCTTGAGGTCGATGCCCAGTTGGCTGGGCTGGTAGTCTTTGATCAGCCCGATCTGTTGGTACTTGCCGGCGACGAGTTGATGGATTTCGAGATTGCTCACCCCTGGTTGGTCTTTGTCCTTGAGCAGGCGGTAGGCGATGTCGCTTTGTTGCTTGTCTTTCCAGGTGGCGCCGCCCTGCGGTTTCAGGCCGCTGAGGAGTTCCGGGGCATCGTCCGGCGAGCCGGCGATGGCTTCTTCCCCGCTGCCGACGAGAATGCGGCCGTCGGTGTCGGTGAGGGTGTCGGTGCCTTCGCCGATGACGTAGGTGTCGACGCCGGCGCCGCCTTTGAGGGTGTCGTTGCCGTCGCCCCCGGTGAGCTTGTTGTCGGCATCGTTGCCGATGAGAAGGTCGTTGCCGCTGCCGCCGATGGCGTTTTCGATGACCGTACCGAAAGCAATGACGACATTACGGCTCAGTCCGCCGATCGTGCTCGCGGCGCCAGGGGCCAGATTGATCGCGACACTCTTGCTGATCGCACTGGCATCGATGGTGTCGTCAATCCCACCGGCGTCGAAGATCGTCTGGCGCTCGGTATCCTTGAGGCCGTATTCCCGAGTGAAAACGAACTGGTTGCCGTTGCCGACCGTGTCTGACCTGGTACCGAGCCGGGTCTGTAAAGCGGCGATATCGTAGCGAGCAGGGGTGATCCAGTTTCCCGGAGACTCCATCAGGAGCGAACCGTAACCGTCGCTACTCTGCACGTAGTTGATCGGCAGGTAGGACATCAGGGTGTCAAGCTTGTTGTCTTCCGGCGCCATGGCGATCTCGTTGTTGCCGGGGTGCTCAAGACCGAGCGCGTGCCCGATCTCGTGCAGCAGGACTTCGAATCCCCAGGTCGATGGCCGCCAACCCTGGCCGTCGTTCGTTGGATCAAGCCGCTCATTGATCACGACGATGTTGTAATCGGTCAGCGCGTTGCCGGTGTGGCTCCGGACCTCATATCCCGATGCCTTCCCTGCGTTAAGATTCAGCGCCGCCGAGAGATCGCCGGTACCGATCCGGATTTGAGCGCTGTCACTCGCCACCCGGACAAAGGTGACACCCAGTACCTTCTGCCAGGCGGCAAAGGCCTGGTCGATCATCGCCATCTGGTCGGCAGATGGCGCTGCGAAGTCCTTGCCACGCAACCGTGTCCAAAAGGGGGTCTATGTCGTTTCGTGTGGAACGGGCGGTGGGTTTGACGTTTTGAGCGAGCGGTGATGTCAAGGGCGGACGCAGTCCGGGCGAAGCCGAACCCTTTAC
>DPSD01000396.1:11355-19118 GCA_003538495.1 Accumulibacter sp. | reverse complement strand
TCGTCGCCATGTATTTTTTCGAGACCAGCTGCATGATGCAGGTGCGCGCTCAAGCGGGCGGAGAACTCACACTAATCAGCCCCCACATCGTCGAGGGTGCGCAACTGCAGTGGCAGCAGGTCACCAAGGGCGCGGGCGGCGGGCTGGCGTGGCCGGCGCTGCTGCGCAAGGTCGATCGCATCGACCCTGGCTTCCGGTCGTAAGGGGGGCTGGCCGATCGACTCGTTGCCGTTGACAAGCACCAGCTTCGACGATTGCGACGTTTATCTGGCCGCTCACCTTCCCGGTGCGGGTTTCGTCGGAATGATCGGCCAGTTGTCGGATGCGCGTCACCCCGTGCCCGATGCGGCGGTACCGCTCTATTGGACAGTTGCTTACGCGAAGCCCGACCGGACCGAAGGGACGTGAACGATGAGCACGGTACGCAAGCAACACCGTGCGCAGTTCACAGCGCAAGTGGCGATGGCGGCCTTGTCGGGCGAGACGACTCCGGGTGAGCGGCCGTCGGAGTACAGGGCGCACCCCCACGATGATCAGTAGGTGGAGACCGTAGTCGGTCAAGCGTGCGGGCGATTTGTCCGGACGTGGCAAGCAGCACGCTGGCGATGCGGGGTGGACGATCAACGAACCGCACCGCAGGTCAACCGAGGAAAACGGGTGCACCCGCGCACAGGGTGCGGTGCCGACGCTGCCCCCGCGTCGGCCTGGCGCTCAGCGGACGCTGATTTCGACCCGGTCGTAGCGACCGGCGTCGTCCATCACCGTGATCTGGTAGCGCCCGGCGTCGCGGAATCGCTGTTGCAGCGCGTGCCCGGCCGGCACCCGGCCAATCTGGCGGCCGTTCAGCAGCCAGATCAGTTCCTGCTGGCCGCCGCGCGCTTCGAGACGCAGCTCGGGCGCCGGGCCGTTGCCGGCGCGGCGGATGGTTTCGCCGTCGCTGACGCCGACGATTCGCAAGCCGCCGTCGGGACCGCTCGCGCTACTGCAAGCTGGAGTCCATGCCGGAGGTAGTGCGCGTTGGCGGGTAGCCGCGTCGAGCCATGGTTCGAGGGCCGCCGGCCAGCGAGCCATGCTGACGGCCAGCATCTCGCCGCTGGCGCATGCGGCGCGGACGCGCAGGCCGCTCGCCGCATCGCGGTAGTCGGTATAGCGCGAGCCGCCGCCGCGCAGGCGATCGGGGAAGGTCGGTGGGGTGGTGCCGTTGAGGATCCAGGCCGTCCTTTGCTGATGGCACAGTTCGGGCGGGGTCGAATCGCTGCGCGCACCCAGCGGCCAGCAGATGCTTGCCGCCGAGACGCTGGCTGGCGGAGTTCGCGGCCGCGGCGGCGCCTCGTCGATCACCGAGAAGATGTCGACCAGCAGCGGCGCGGCGATGTTGGCGCCGAAGAAACCGGGATTCGGCGTGCCATCGGGCCGGCCGATCCAGACGCCGACGGTGAACTGGTCGCTGACGCCGACCGCCCAGGCGTCGCGGAAGCCGAAGCTGGTGCCGGTTTTCCAGGCAATGCCGCGGCGTTCGCCGACCCCCTCGTCTACCAGGCGAGCCAGCGGCCCGCCGGCTTCGAGGACGTCGCGGATGATGAAGGCGGCGCCGGCGCTCATCATCCGTGCTTCTTCGCGCGGGGCATCGGTAAAGTAGCGCGGCTGGCCGCTGACCCCGGCGCGGGCCAGCGCGGTGTAGGCGCCGACCAGCCCTTCGAGGGTGACCGCCGTGCCACCGAGGATGACGCTGAGATTTGGCGTGGCGCCGCGCGGCAACTCCAGCTTCAGGCCGCCGCGGCGCAGCAGCGAAACGAAACGCGCCGGTCCGAGCCGTTCGAGGACTTCGACCGCCGGCACGTTGAGCGACTTGCGCAAGGCTTCCGAGGCGCTGACCGGGCCACTGAAGTTGGCCTGGAAGTTGCCGGGCTGGTAGCCCGAGAACGACTGCGGTACGTCGGCCAGCAGCGATTCGGAATGCGTCAGCCCCTCGTCGAGCGCCAGTCCGTAGAGGAAGGGTTTCAGCGTCGAACCCGGTGAACGCGCCGCCTGCACCATGTCCACGTGCGCAAAGCGGTCATCGTCGGAGAAATCGGCGGAGCCGGCGTAGGCGCGAACCTCCAGGGTGGCGTTGTCAACCACCAGCGCGGCCATCGATACCCGCGGTGGCAGCACCGCCAGGCGGCCCGAGAGCAGTTGTTCGACGGTCTGCTGCATCCCGGCATCGAGGGTCGAGTGGACGAGCGCGGCGTGCGGCTGCAGCCGTCGCAGGCGTTCTGCCAGCAGCGGCGCCAGCAGCGGCTCACGGATGGCCTGGGCGATCACCGGTTCCTGGCGTGCGTCGGCGATCGCCGCGGCGCTCCAGCGCGACTGCAGGCGATCGAGTACCTTGTCGCGGGCCTGGCGGGCCCGTTCCGGGTAGCGATCCGGCCGTAATCGTGACGGCGCCTGCGGCAGCACGGCCAGCAGTGCCGCTTCCGATTCGCTCAGCCGTTGCGCCGGTTGGCCGAGATACGCGCGGCTCGCGGCCTCGACGCCTTCGAGGACGCCGCCCATCGGTGCGTAGCCGAGGTACAGTTCGAGAATCTCGCGTTTCGAGAGCCGCAGTTCGAGCTGCACGGCGCGTGCGACCTGCCGCAGCTTGCCGGCGAGGGTATGGGGCGTCGGTTCGAGCAGGCGTGCCACCTGCATGGTCAAGGTCGAGCCGCCGGAGACGATCTGCCCGTGCCGCAGCCATTGCCCGCCAGCGCGCAGCAGCGCCCACGGATTGACCCCCGGATGCCACCAGAAACTGCGGTCCTCGTAGGCGACCAGCGCCTCGATGTAGCGCGGCGAGACCTCTTCGATGGTTACCGGGTGGCGCCAGACGTGTGCGTGGTCGGGGAAGGCGCGCAGCGGCGTGCCGTCACGCGCGAGAACGACCTGGGCGCGCGCCGCGGAGCGCCCGGGCAGCGGCGGTGGCAGCAGTTGGTCGGCGACCAGGAGCGCGGCAAGCACGGCGGCGAGCGATAGCCGCAGAGCGCCTGTCGACTGCCGTAGCGTGGACGCCATCAGCGCGTGCCAGGCCTCATCCCTGCACCGCCCGAAACGACTCGTGCGGCACCGGAGCCACGCGTCTTCGCCCCGGCTACGCGCCGCCTCGACGCCTCATTTCTGGCCAGTGCCGGCTTCGCGCCCATCGCCAATCACCAGCGTCTCGCCACCGCCGGCCAGCCCGAAAATCTCCGGCTGGTACATGTCTTCGGCGTAGCTCGGCGGGACCACGAAGCGTCCCGGGGTGACGACGCGAACGCGGTAGAAGAACTGCATCTGACCGGCGATCCGGGCGGCGACGACGAAGCGGTCGTCGCGGAACTCGACGTGCCGGATGTCGCCATGCAGCATCGCCTGCTGCGGATCGACGCCGTCGACGGTGACCACCGACTGCTCGCCCTGGACGATGTTGGCGTTTTCGATTTCCAGACCCGCCGGGATGTGGTCGACCACCAGGCCGTTGGCGTAACGGCCTGGCGTCTTGACCTGCAGACGAACGATCGCCGTTTCGCCGACGCGCAGCGGGCGACCGCCGAGCGGTTTGCCGTCGGCGGCAAACCAGTCGCGCTTGAGGTCGAAGGCCTCGCGTCGTGCGGCAGGCATGTTGACCGGGTTGCCGGCGACCTGCAGTTCGATATACAGGCGCTCCTTGCTGGTGTTGCCGATCCTGACGCCGGCTGCCAGCTGCTCTGCAGACAAGGGCAGGAACTGCGTTCCCGTGCCGCCGATTGCCTGCGTCCTGCCGGCCGATACCGTTTCGGCGATCCACTCCCGGCCAGGCTCGCCGAGGAAACTACGCCCCATCAGAAACAGCGCCAGTTTCTCCTGCGTGCTGTAGTAGCGCTTGCCCTGCATTTCGCCGGCGACCTGGGCCAGCAGGTTCTCGCGCCCTGCGGGCGTCAGCCGGTGCTTGTCGAGCAGGACGTAGGTCAGCGCCCAGTCGCGCAGACTGCTGCCGTAATCACCCCACCAGGCGTGGCTCGGGCCAACGCGCGGCTTGATCAGACCCGCTTCGATGGCGCTGGTTGCGCGCGTCTCGTCGCCCATCAGCTTCAGTGCCAGGCCGAGATGAACCAGCGCCAGCCCTGAATGCGCGGCGGCCTGCGACTCGTGCAGCTGGCGCAGGGTCGATAGCGGTGCCTTGCTCTGGCGCGCCAGCACGTAGGCGCCGTAGGCGAGCACCGCGAAGCGGCCGGAACCGGCGTAGCGGTGGTCGTTCCAGACCGAGTTCTGGTTATATGTGACGGCGCCGCGGGGCAGCCCGGCGACGCCCTCCTGCAGCCCCTTGAGCAGGAACTCGACGGCGCGCTTCTCGACCTCCGGCGGAACGCTGAAGCCCTGCTCGCGGGCGTCGAGCAGGAAGTTGGTGACGTAGGCCGAGAGCCAGTACTGGTACTCGCCAGGATTGCCCCACAGGCTGAAGCCGCCGTTGGCGGCCTGCATCCCGGCCAGGCGGGCGATCGCCTGGTCGACCATCGCGGCGCGCTGGGCCTTGGTGAAGGGCTTGAGCGCGAAGTCCCTGGCTGCCGCTTCGTCGATCAAGACGTACGGGTAGGCGCCGCTGGTGGTCTGTTCGGCGCAACCGTAGGGGTAGCTCAGCAGCCCCTGCACGGCGCTGCGGACGTCGATCGGCGCGCGGTTCGACACCGCCAGCGTCGCCGCGACGCTCTGGCGAACGAAGCCGCCCAGCTCGGCCTCGCGCAGTTCGACGCTTTCGCCGGCGCCAACCAGCAGGCGCTTGATCACCGACTGCCGGGGCGTCGGCGACTGAACCTGCAGCGGGAAGCTGCGATTGATTTTGACCCGCGGGCTGTCGACGCGCACCTGCACCTCGGTCAACCCGATCGCCGTTCCGGCTTCGATCGGGATCCGCAGGGTCCGCTTCTGCTGGTCCTTGAGCGTGAACTGCTGCTCGCCGTCCTTGATCAGCAGGCCGTCGCTGTTGCTGACCAGCAGCCTGACCTGCTGCGTGCTGCCGGCCAGATTCTGCACGTCGAGCGCCAGCACCGCGCTGTCGCCGACCGACAGGAAGCGCGGCGTCGCCAGTTCGACGACCAGCGGGGCGACCACCGCCAGCTCGGCCTCCTGCATCCCGAAGCGCTCGCCGCTGGCGACCACGGCCATCAGCCGCAGGCTGCCGTTGAAGTCGGGAACCGCCAGCGAGACTTCGGCTTCGCCCTGCTGGTCGAGCATCACCGGGCCGCTGAACAGGTCGACCAGGCGCACCTTCTTCGGCATGCTGCGCGTTGGTTTGGGCGCCTGGTCGCCGCCGAACTTGAGCTTCCCCTTGCTGCCGTCCATCTTCTCGATCAGCCGGCCGTAGATGTCGTAGGCGTCGGTGCCGTAACGCAGCTTGGCAAAGAAGAACGCGAAAGGATCAGGGCTGGCAAAACGCGTGATGTTGAGGATCCCGAGATCGACCGCCGACACGGTCACCATCGCCTGCCGCCCTTTGGCTTCGGGAACCTTGACCCTGACTTTGAGCGGCTGTTCGGGCTCCATCTTCCGGGGCGCGTCGATGGTTACCGCCAGTTTGCGCTGGTCGCGGTCGAGTGGCAGGTAGGCCACGCCCAGGGCGCGCGCCGGCGTCACCTTCTCGCTGCTGTCGCCGGGACGCAGGACCATCACCGTCGCGTACAGGTCATGGCGCTGCCAGGCCTTGTCGAGCGGAATGTCGATGGTCTTGCTGTCGGCGCCGACGGTCAGCCGGCGCACCCACAGCCCGCGGTCGCCTTCGACGGTGACCAGCGCTTCGCCGGCGTGTGGCGGAGTGATCGTCAGACGCGCCGTGTCGCCGGCCCGGTAGCTTGCTTTGTCGAGTTTGAGCGCCACCCGGTCGGGGCGTACGCCCTGCGTCTCGTCGTCCTTGGCCGACCAGCCGGCGTAGAAGCGGTAGCGCGTCGTCTGACGGGTCTCCGGGTCGAAGACTTCGACCCGGTAGCGGCCGTAGCGCAGCGGCAGGCTCAGCTTGCCGCGGCCACCGGCGGCAACCGAGACCTGCGTCGTCGCCACCAGTTCGTCGGTCTCGCTGAAACCCGAATGCCAGCCACGCTGATCGTCGAAGCGCCAGTAGTAGTGACGGTCTTCCCTGAACAGTCGCACCGGTAGCGCGTTGGCGGCTTGCAGTGCGCCGCTGGCGTCGGTCCGCACGACCTCGAAATCGGCTGCCGCGCCTTCGCGCGCGTAGGCGCCGACGAACAGCGGCCGCAGCCCGACCAGTACCGGCGCCGGCCAGAAGACGCGCTCGATGCTGCGCACCACCGGTCGTCCACCGCTTTCGAGCAGACTCAGCGTCGCACGCACGGTGAACGGCGAACGGCGCTTGGCCACCGTCGCCAGGTCGACCTCGACGGTGGCCCGGCCCTGGTCGTCCATTTCCCGTCCGGGGAGTTCGCTGCGCGACTTGAGCTGCTCCTCGTCGGCGTCGCCGAAAACGAATCCGGGCAGCTTCTCTGCCAGCGGATTACGGTTGCGCTCGCTGGTCACCACGCCAACCAGGGTATTGCCCGCCGCCGGCGCGCCGTACAGGTAACGGCCGCTGACCTCGATCTGCCAGGCCGATTCGCCGGCCAGGCGCTCGCTGGCGCTGCTCAGGTCGAGCTTCATTCGCTCCGGGAGGAACTCCTCGACGGCGAACGGCATGCTGCTGCCGGCGACCCTGGCCGCCGGGTCGGCACGCAGTTCGAGCTGCCAGGAACCGGTGGCGGCGTCAATCGGCAGGTCGACGGCGCGCCGGTAGTAGCCCGCGAAAGCTGGCTCGGGCTGCCAGGTCGCGGTCCACTGCGCCTTGCCGTCGGGACGGCGAAGGGTCGCCTGAATCGGTTGCGGCGGCACCGGATGGCCATCGGCGTCACGCGCGATCACCGACACGTCGAAGCGCTCGCCCGGCCGATAGAGGTTGCGACCGCTGTAGGCAAAGAGGCGCACCGGCACGTAGGGCATGCCGGCGACGTCGAATTCGGCGAGGTCGAGCGCCGGTTCGCGCAGGGCGATCAGCGACATCTGCTCACCCTTCCTGGCGACCAGAACGCGCGCGCCGGGCGGCTTCTCGGCGAAGCTCGCGCGACCGTCGCCGTCGGTCTCGGCACGCGCCAGCGTCTTGCCAAGACGATCCACCCAGCTCACTTCGACGCCGGCGCGCGGCTTGCCGTCGGTCAGTGAGCTGAGGTAGGCGTCGGCACCGCCATTGGCGTACTGGCGCAGATGCAGGCCGAGGTCGCTGACGTAGAAGTAGGTGGTCTGGTAATCGCCACGGAAGCGATTCGGCTGCGACATCACGGCCACGTAGACCCCCGGCTCGCGCAGCGCGGCGATGCTCTCGACCGGGATGAAGGTCACGCGGCGGCGATTGGCCTGCTGTTCGGTGAGGAAACGGCCGACGAAGGCGCTGGTCGTCAGCTGCTGCAACTGGTCGAGCTCCCAGTAGCTGACCGCGCCCTTCAGACGCGTGCCGCTGCCGTAATAACCGTTGCCATCGCCCTCCTCGTCATCAGCTGCCCCCTGCTCGCCGGTCGCTGCCACCGCTGTGGGCTTGCCCCTGGCGACGACCTTTTCGAGAAACGCCGCGAGCTGATCCGGCTTGACCTTGAGGAACTGGATGTCCACCTCCGGCACATTGACCGTGGTCACCGGCAGGCCACCGTTCTGCGCCGCTGGCAGAACCATGCCGCGGCTGGTGAAGTAGAAGGCCGGCGGAACGGCTGCGCTAAGAATCGAGAAGAGCGCTTCCTGCTCGATCTTGCTGCCGTTGT
>DPSD01000396.1:10873-11198 GCA_003538495.1 Accumulibacter sp. | reverse complement strand
TTCGATGATGCACAGCGGCAGGACCATGCCGCGGCTGGCGAAGTAGAACGCCGGCGCGACGGCGGCGGTGCGGATCGAGAAGCGCGCTTCCTGATCAAGTTGGTTGCCGTTCAGGGCCATCAGCCCGGGCTGGACGCGTACCACGTAGCGCGCCTGCGGCTTGATCCGCGGGAAGAACAGCAGGTGCGGGTTGTCGCCGACGACCCAGGCGCCTGAGACCGGCTGACCACCGTCGAGACGGGTGTCCTCCGGCGCACTGCTGGTGCTGGCCCCGGTCGTCGGCCTCTCCTCGTCGGCTTGCTGGTCGTCGCCTTGCTCGTCGTCG
>DPSD01000396.1:10425-10558 GCA_003538495.1 Accumulibacter sp. | reverse complement strand
CGCGGCGGGCGGCATTTCGAGGACCTGGACAAACTGGTCGTAGTTTTGCTTGCTATCGAGTGGCAGGCTGAACGACAGCGCCAGCGCTGGCGAACCATCGAGCTCGCGATTCGCGCCGTCGACCACTTCGAAA
>DPSD01000396.1:3085-10122 GCA_003538495.1 Accumulibacter sp. | reverse complement strand
CGCCGTCGACCACTTCGAAACGGACGCCAGCGGTCGCCGCCTGGTCCTTGGCCTGCTGCGGCAGGTTGCCGATGGCCAGGAAACCGGCGATCGCCAGCGCCACTGCTGCCAGCGCGGCGTGTATCGCTGCCCGCCCGCGCTGCCTGATTTGCCGTCCGCTGCGCATGGCATTCTCCGGGAATGTGCTGCGGCGATTCTAGCAGGCAGGCGCTTGCGGGCTGCTGTCTTTCTCGCGCCGGCAGGGTTTCAGCTCATCCCTGTGCTTCGCCGGGCGAGCAATCGACCTGGAAAACCTCGCGGTCGTCAAGGCGAACGGCCGTCAGATGGCGGCCCCACAGGCAACCCGAATCGAGCGCCAGCAAGTTGGGCTCGATCCTCAGCCCGAGTGCCGACCAGTGGCCGGTGACCAGAACGTCGCCGGCGCTCAGTCTGCCCGGGACCTCGAACCATGGCAGCAGGTCGGCCGGCGCGCTCGCCAGCTCGCCTTTGGTCTTGAACTCCATCACGCCGTCAGCTGAACAGAGGCGCATCCTGGTCATCGCGTTGACGATCACCCGCAAGCGCGCCCAGCCTTCCAGGTCGTCGCTCCAAGCTGCCGGCTCGCTACCCCACATATTGGCCATGAAATCCAGATAGCTCGGGCCAGCGAGCACCGCTTCGACCTCTGCGGCCAGCGCGCGCGCTCGGGCCACCGTCCACTGCGGCAACAGGCCGGCATGGACCAGGCAGAATTCGCCTTCCTGATGGCATAGCGGCCGATGCCGTAGCCAATCCATCAATTCCTGGCAGTCGGGTGCATCGAGGATTTCGTCGAGCGTGTCGCCCTTGCCCCGCCGGTCAAATCCGGCGGCGACCATCAGCAGGTAGAGGTCGTGATTGCCCAGTACGGTCGTTGCGGCCGGGCCCAGATCGCGAACGAAACGCAGCGTTTCCAGGGAGCGCGGGCCACGGTTGACGATGTCGCCGACCAGCCACAGACGGTCGCACGCCGGATCGAAACGGCACTTGTCCAGGAGCTGCAGCAGCGAATCGAAACAGCCCTGAATGTCGCCAATAGCGTACGTTGCCATGCTTTCCGTTCAGGTCGAGGCGCGCTGCTGCTGCCAGCGCCAGGCGTCGCTGCACATTTGCTCGATGCCGCGCCGGGCTTGCCAGCCGAGCAGCTGCTGGGCCAATGCCGGGTCGGCGTAACAGCTGGCGACATCGCCCGGGCGGCGTGGCACCAGCGCGTAGGGCACCGGTCGACCGCTGACGGCGGCGAAGGCGCGAACCATGTCGAGTACCGAGTAGCCGCAACCAGTGCCCAGATTGACCGTCAGCAGGCCGCCCCTGGCGAGCAGATGGTCAAGCGCCGCCAGGTGGCCTTCAACGAGGTCCATGACGTGAATGTAGTCACGGACGCCGGTGCCGTCGGGCGTCGGATAATCGCTGCCGAAGACGCTCAGCTGCTGGCGCGTGCCGGCCGCCACCTGCGCCACGTAGGGCAGCAGGTTGTTGGGCACGCCATTGGGTTCCTCGCCGATCAGGCCGCTGGGGTGCGCGCCGACGGGGTTGAAATAGCGCAGGCGCGCGATCCGCCATTGCCGGTCGGCGAGCGCCAGGTCGGCCAGGATGTCTTCGATCATCAGCTTGCTGGCACCATACGGATTGGTCGCCGAGCGCGGGAAGTCTTCGCGGATCGGCACCGAAGCCGGGTCGCCATAGACCGTCGCCGATGAACTGAAGATCAGGGTCTTGACCGAGGCTTCAGCCATCAGCTCGCACAGGGCGATCGCCCCGCCGACGTTGCAGTCGTAGTAGCGCAAGGGCTGGGCTACCGATTCGCCGACGGCTTTCAGGCCGGCGAAGTGAATCACCGCGTCGATCGGCGAATCCGTGAAGACGCGGCGCAGCAAGGCGCGGTCACGGACATCGCCCTCGACCAAGAGCGGCCGTTGGCCGGCAATCCTGGCGACGCGGTCGAGGACCTCGGGCCGGCTGTTGGAGAAATCGTCGACGACGGTCACCGCGTGACCTGCGGCGAGCAGCGCGACGCAGGCGTGCGAGCCGATGTAGCCGCAGCCGCCGGTTACCAGGATGTTCATTCTCTAGCCTCTTGGTGGATCCGCTACGGCGCTGGCACGCCTGCCCGGCGGCGACAGCGCAACGACCGGCCACGGACCGCGAACGGCCTGCCTGCGCAGGTCACGCCACGAAGAAGTCCGCAAACTGGCCACTCCTGCCGTGCCGGCGAGGAGGGCCGGGCTGAGATCATTGCCGGCGCGCGACTACCGTGCAACCAGGAACTCGTCCTTGTGCCGTCCTTGCGCCTCCAGACTTGTCAGCCAGTTTGGCGCCTTGCCGCGGCCCGACCAGGTCTCGCCGTTGGGGCCGCGAAACTTGACGGCGACCGTGGTCTTGGTCTTGCCGGCAAAGGCAGCGACGCCCCTGAAGCCGCAATCGGCGGCGGTCAAACCGTACTCGGCGATCAGCTGCTTCGCTTTCACGATAGCCGACGCCACTTCTGTCTGCCGAGCTTCGGCGATTTGTTGCTCCAAGGCATCACGTTGTTCCAGTAGTTCCTTGTACGTCGCCATGCACTTCTCCCGAAAGTAAATTGTTCTGCTACACAAAAAAACTGCCATTTACAACAGGCAGCACGCGACGCATCAAGTCATCAAGTTGTGTCGCGCTGCCGCCATGACGCCGAGAACGCAGCTGGAAAAACAAGTGCTCGCTGCTCGACGTCGACCGCCCCGGCATTGGCAGTACTCCTTGCCGACGCTATCCGATCGTCTGGTCATGGCTATCGCTCCGCGGTCCCGCGTAGCTGCCGATAGACACCGGCATGGAAAATCAGCGGCTCGCTGGCTTCTCCCCGCGCAAAGCGCTGCACCCGACCAATGAAAACGAGATGGTCGCCACCGGGATGTTGTACCTCATTGACGCACTCGAACCACGCCGAGCAGCCCTCGATGAGCGGTGCGCCAGCCAGTCCCCGGGTGGTCGCGACCGGATCGAAACGATCGTTGTCCCGGCCGGCAAAATAGTCCGAGATCCACTGCTGGTCGGCGGCCAATACATTGACGGCGTAATGGCTGGCGCGACGGAAAGCGTCGAGTCGCGGTGAAGTGCACGACAGGCTCCAGAGGATCAGCGGCGGCTCCAGCGAAACGGCGTTGAAGGAATTGATCGTCACCGCGATCGGTTTGCCGTCCGGGGCCAGCGCCGTAAGCACCGTGACGCCGGTGGCAAAGCTGCCCAGAGCATCGCGGAAGTCCCGACAGACAAGGTCTCGCGCCGCCAGCGCGCGGCCCGTGTCACAGGTCTCGCACGGCAGGTCGGCAAGTGCGGCGGAGGCGGCCGGGCATTCGGGTGATCCAGAAAGCCGGTCCATCACGCCGTCCGGGGTCGTGCTGCGGGCATGCTAGAATTCACTGTTGGCAAAATGGTTGGCGAGATCCGCATGAGTGCGGCAAGGCAAATGGAAATCCGGTGACAGCTACCGATAATAATAAACACCTGACGATAAGGCCAATGCAAACTTCGGCAGATTTGCCATTCTGCTTGCCGGGCTTGCCATTCCTCGTCGTGCCGGCAAGTAGACGAAAAGCGCGATTATCGCCGCACTGCGCTTCGATGTCGAGACGATTTTGATAATCCATTATCTGGACTCGATCAGACATCGCCCTGCGGCGTCCGTTCAAGAGCGCCGGGCGACTCCTCGCCCGGCCCGCTACGCAAGCGGGGATTTTCCAACCACGGCGAGCAACCGTTTGACACATGCTTGACTCCAGTCCCGCCGTCCGACGCGGCTTTTCCCGACGCGTGATTGGCTGGCAGAAAGCCAATGGCCGTCACGACCTGCCATGGCAGCAGACGGCCGACCCGTACCGCATCTGGCTGTCTGAAATCATGCTGCAGCAAACGCAGGTGCCCACCGTGATTCCCTATTACGGGCGTTTTCTGGCACGTTTTCCAACCCTTGAAGCACTCGCTGGCGCGCCGCTCGGCAGTGTCCTTGAGCTGTGGTCCGGGCTCGGATATTACGCACGCGCGCGCAATCTGCACCGCTGCGCGCAAATGCTGGTCGTCGAGCGGGCGGGGAAGTTCTCTGCCGATCCCCGGGAAAACGTGGATTTGCCGGGGATCGGTCGGTCTACGGCCGCGGCGATCAGCGTCTTTGCCTTCGGCCGCCGCGCCGCAATTCTCGATGGCAATGTCAAACGCGTCCTGGCGCGCTGCTTTGCGGTCACCGCCGGCTCCTCAGCGGCGCAGGATCAGCGTGCGCTGTGGGCGCTCGCCGAATCGCTGCTGCCGGAGCGCGGCGTGCAAAGTTACACCCAGGGCATGATGGACCTGGGGGCGACGGTGTGCACGGTCCGCCAGCCCGCCTGCGCCGGCTGTCCGCTGCGGGAGATCTGTGTCGCCCGCCGCGACGGCCGCCAAGCCGAACTGCCGGAGCGGCGGAGCAGGGCGGCGCTGCCACAGCGGTCGGCCAGTGTGCTATTACTCACCGACGGCCAGCGGGTGCTGCTCGAACGCCGTCCGCCGATCGGTATCTGGGGCGGGCTGCTGAGCTTGCCCGAACTGCGCGGCGAAGCCCCGGACGCTTTCGTTCTGCGCCACGGCTGCCGGCTGCTGAGTGCCCGGGCGCTGCCGCCGATCGCGCACGTCTTCAGCCATTTTCGCCTGCGTATCGAGGCGTTGCGCTGTGACGTCGAAGTGCTCGGCGGCGCAAGCGAGGCCGTTCTCGAATGGCTGCCGGTCGACCAGATCGCAGCGGCGGCCTTGCCGGCGCCGATCAAGAAGCTCCTGCTGGGCGCCGCCGTCTGACGCCAGCGGCACGGTCGTGCCGCGCAGCGGCGGTCCGGTCAGGGTGATCGTTGTTTCAGAAACCGGGCAAAATCGTCGCTGGCCAAGGGGCGGCTGAACAGATAGCCCTGATAGCCGTCGCAGCCGTGGCTGTCGAGAAACCGGTATTGAGCCTCGTTTTCCACTCCCTCGGCAACGACCTTCAGCCCGAGACTACGGCCCATGGTGACGATGGTCTGGGCGATCACCGCGTCGCTCTGGTTGTCGGGGAGTCGGTTGACGAAGGCGCGGTCGATCTTGATCTGGTCCAGCGGCAGGCGCGTCAGGTACGAGAGCGAGGAGTAGCCGGTACCGAAATCGTCCATCGAGAAGGTGACGCCAAGCCGCTTGATGGCGTTCATCTTGGTGATCGTATCGGCGACGTTGTCGAGCACCAGACTCTCGGTCAGTTCGAGCTTCAGGCGTGTTGGCTCGGCACCGCTGTGCCGCAGTATCGCCGCCAGCTGGTCGACGAAATCCGCCTGGCGGAATTGGCGGGCGCTGACGTTTACCGCCACTTGCAACTCGCGAGTCCGCTCTTCCAGTGACCACTCCTTGAGCTGCGCGCAGGCGCTTGCCAGGACCCACTGACCGATCGGTACGATTAGACCGGTGTCCTCGGCCAGCGGGATGAACTGGGCTGGCGACACCAGGCCACGTTCGGGATGCAGCCAGCGCAGCAGCGCTTCGGCAGCAAATACGCGTCGCGTGGCGTCAACCTGTGGCTGGTAATGGACGATGAACTGGCCCTGCTGCAAAGCCAGATGCAGACCCTCCTCGAGTTGTCGCCGGTCTCTGGCCAACTCGTTCATGCTCGCGGTGAAGAACTGCACGTTGTTGCGTCCGGTGGCCTTGGCGTGATACATCGCGGCGTCGGCGTTGCGCATCAGCAGGTCGGCGGTCTCGCCGTCGCCCGGGAAGACCGTAATGCCGATGCTCGACGTGGTGTGCACGGTGTGTCCGTCGAATTGGTAGGGCTGCGACAGCGCCTTGAGGACCTTGGCCGCCACCCGCTCGGCCGCCGCGGCGTCGGCACCGGTCAGCACGACGACGAACTCGTCACCGCCCAGCCGCGCCACCACATCGCTCTGGCGGACACTGGCGCGCAAGCGCTGCGAGACTTCCAGCAACAGGGCGTCGCCAATGTGGTGACCGAGCGTGTCGTTGATGGTCTTGAAGCGATCGAGATCAAGGAACATCACCGCCAGCGGGCTGCTCGGGCGGTCACGCCGCGCGTTGGCCAGCGCCTGGTCCAGCCGCGACTGCAGGCTGGAGCGGTTGGGCAGGTCGGTCAGCGTGTCGAAGTGCGCAAGATGGCTGATCCTCTCTTCGGCGGCCTTGCGCTCGGAGATGTCGACGAAGCTGCCGATGTAGTACTCGATGGCGCCGTCGGCGCCGCGAATGGTCGAGATTGCCAGCCATTTCGGGTAGCAGCTGCCATCCTTGCGGCGGTCCCAGACTTCGCCTTGCCAGTGACCGGTGGTATTGATCGCCTGCCACATCTGCCGATAGTCGTCGGCGGATGATCGCCCCGACGACAGCAGCCCGGGATCCCTGCCGCGGACTTCGTCGGCGTCATAGCCGGTGAGGCGGCAGAACGAATGGTTCACCTCCAGGATGCGGTTGTCACGGTCGCTGACCATGATCGCCTCGGCGCTGTGCTCGAAAACCCCGGCCAGCAGACGCAATCGCGTCTCGGTGACCCGGCGTTCGCTGATATCGCGCCAGAGCGTATGCAGAATCACGTCCCCACGCAGCGTGATCGGCGTCAGCGTGACCTCGACCGCGACCAGCGAGCCGTTCGCGCGCTGGTGCGTCCACTCGAAGCGGTGATAGCCGAAACGACGCGCGGCGGCAATCATTGCCGCTGCTTTCTGGTCTGAGGCCTGGCCGTCGGGCTGGCAGGCCGGCGAGATGTCGGCCGGACGGTGACCGAGGAACTCGGCCTTGGATCCGTAGCCCAGGAGGGTCACGGTGGCCGCGTTGCAGTCGATGAAGCGGCCATTCTTGAGCAGCAGCAGCGGGTCCTTGGCGTCTTCGAAAAGACGGCGAAAAGCCTCCTCACTCTCGCGTAGCTGCTGCTCGGCGCGTAGTCGGTCGGTAACGTCCTCTTTGACCGCCAGGTAGTGGGTGACCTCGCCGTGATCGCCAAGAACCGGCGAAATCGACGCATTTTCCCAGAACAGTTCGCCGTTCTTGCGCCG
>DPSD01000396.1:0-2873 GCA_003538495.1 Accumulibacter sp. | reverse complement strand
TTCGCCGTTCTTGCGCCGGTTGTGAAGCAGACCGCTCCACACCCGGCCGTCGAGCAGGCTGCGCCACAGGTTGCGGTAGGTTTCGGCGGGCGTCTCGCCGGACTGGAGGAAGCGCGGGTTGCGGCCGATCGCTTCAAGCCGCGAATAGCCGGTGACGCGGGTAAAACTCGGGTTGACGTACTCGATTTCACCGTCGCGGCTGGTCATCATGATCGCCACCGGCGTTTGTTCCACCGCCTGCAGGAGCTTTTGGGACTCTTCCTCGGCCTGCCGGCGTTCCGAGATGTCGGCGAAAATCCAGATACTTCCTGCCTGTGGCGCTTGCGGGTCGATCGCCCGGCCGGTCAACGCGCCCCAGAACAGGCTGCCGTCCTTGCGCCTGAGCATCATTTCAGTGCTGAAGGCGCTGCCCGTGGCGACCGTGGCGTAGGCTCTGGCACCGACCTGTTCGAAGATCTCGCGCGACGCGTAGAAGCACTCCGACGACTCGCCGACCAGTTCGCCCGGCTGGTAACCGAAGATTTCCTCGGTGCGCCGGTTGCAGTAGATGACACGTCGCTGCCGGAGGTGCACGATGCCGACCATGGCGTTGGCCAGCAAGGTCTGCATCTCGGCCAGCAGCTGCCGGTTGCGCTCTTCCATTTCCTGGCGTTCGCTCAGGTCGGCCAGGACATTGGCGATGATCGGCGGTTCGCCAGCAGCCCGATGGACGACGAACACCGCGTGGATGGTCGGAATGCTGCGGCCGTCGAGCGCCTTCAATTCAATCTCGCCAGTCCAGTGGCCGGTCTCCAGAGCAGCCGGCAGCACCTCCTGCTGCATCCTGTGCAAGTTCTCGTCGCTGTAGAACTGCGTGAACGAGTAGTCGCTGCTCTCTGCCGCCGGCGGCAGCTGCAGCATTCGGCGCGCTGCCGGGTTGACGTAAATGAGCTTTCCGTCCGGATACGCCATGCCGATGCCCTGCCCGGCGTTGTCCACCAGGCGCTGGAAGATGTTCAGTCGCTCGGCGTTGGCGCGCAGCTGCCGCTCGCCCTCGACCAGCTCGCTGATCAGCTGTGCCTGGCGCCGTTCGCTGCGTTGCAGGCGCAGCAGCAGCGTGCTCAGCAGGACCAGCAGCAGCAAGCCGGAAACGCCGACCACCAGCACGCGCGTCCGCCAGCCAGCCAGAACCTCGTCGACGCTGACGCCGATGACGAAATAGAAGGGATAACGCTGCAGCCGGTGCAGGCTGTAGATGCGCTCCTGCGGGTCGGTCGGGTCGGCAAGGCGCAGCGTTGCCGTCGGCTCGCTGGCGCTCATCTGCAGGCTAAACGGATGCCGTGGATCGAGCGGCTGGTTCACCAGCCCGGCGAGATCCGGCCAGCGGACGACCAGGCGTTGGTCGTCACTCCGACGCAGTGCGATCGACCCGGTCCTGCCGAGATCGACCGACCGGAAGATCCGCTGGTAGCGTGCGAGGTCGAGCGCTGCGGTGACGATGCCAAGAAAAGTGCCTTGCTCGCCGACCAGGGCGCGGGCGACGATCAGGCTGGGTCGGTCGATGACGCGCGACAACAGGACCTCCGAGAACACCGGTCCGGCCAGCGGCGTTTCGCGCAGCATCCGGAAATAGTCGCGGTCGACGACATTGATCCGCGGCGTCGCGGCCGCGTCCGAGCTGTACTGCAGGTCGCCATTGCGGTCGAAAACCCGCAGACCGGCCAGTTCCTCAAAATTGTGCAGGTGTTCGTCGAGTTCGCCGTCTACTGTGCTGCGGTAGCGGGCGGCCTGCTGCGGGTTCAGTGCTGCCGCGGGGATGTGCCATGCCAGTTCCTGCAGGACGCTATCGGTGCGCCGCAGCGTTGCTTCGAGGCGGGTCTCGAAGATCGCAGCATAGTTGCGCGTGGTTGTTTCGGCAGCGTGAACCTGCTCCTGGTAGCTCAACCAGAGCTGGTAAGGCAGCAGCAGCAGGACTACCAGGAGCAGCACGGCGACGGCCATCCGCAGCGTTCGGCGTTGGCTACGGATGGTGGCGAGAGAAGCAACGGATGTCATCGGGCAATACTGCAAGACTTCGCCGGGCAAGACAAGACAAGGCCAGGGAACGAGCCAGCGTCTGGTCGGCGCGGGCTACCAGTGCAAGCGCCGTCGCGGCCGGCTTGCGGGCTCATTGGTGACTCGCTGTGGCCGGCATGGTGCCGATCTTGCCGATCGCCCAACGCCCGAAAGCGACGCCGCAGGCCAGCGTCACGAAGCCGGCCGCCCAGCCCGCATCGCTGGCACGACCGAAGGCGTCGAGCGCGACGCCAAATGCCACGGGCCCGAAGAAGCCGCCGGCGAAGCCGATTGACGAGTACAGCGCGAGCGCCGTGCCGCGGATTTCGGGCGCCGTTTCGGTGAGCAGACCGGCGGTCAGCGCGGCTGAATCGAGATTCATGCTCAACGCGTAAACGAGCACCAGCGGCACCAGCAGCCGGCTCGACTGGCCGCTCGAAAAGGCGACGACGAGCGCCAGAGCGCACGACAAGGGCATCACGCCGTTCAGCCACCGACTGCGTCCCCAGCGCTGCGCTCCTTCGTTGCCGAGGATGCTCGCCGGGACGGCGAGAAAAGTCGCCAGCGCCGCGATTAGCCCAGGCATGCTGGTCCAGGGGTGGGCGCTGCTGGCATGGGTCCAGGTCAGGTATGCGACCAGCCAGCCGCGGAAGCCGAAAAGCTCCCAGTGATGACGCCGGGCAGTTCGATGTGCTGACCCACGCCCTGTGCTGGATCCATGCCGAACGCGTGCTGGCCAAACTGCTCGGCTTCAACGAGCCGCAACGCGAGGCGCTGGCTTCGGTGCGCAGGAAACTGTGGGCGATCTACGATGCGCTCAAGGCCAGAGAAGGAGCGCC
>DPSD01000233.1:3484-3729 GCA_003538495.1 Accumulibacter sp. | reverse complement strand
AATCGAGCGCCAGCGACAAGCGGTCGAGGTCGGAGCAGCTTTCAACGTCTTCCCAGGAAAACAGCCGGGCTTGCGGAACATGGGCCATGGGGGCGCTCACGAGGGCATGGAATGTATGATTCCACCATATAAATCCATGTCTAAGTGACTGTTATTGTGTCTATTTAGTGCTCTCTGACCAGAAAGCCTGCGGTGGGGTGAAAGTTGATGGCGCATGCATAAGCAACCGCTGAAGGGCGGAAAAC
>DPSD01000233.1:446-3149 GCA_003538495.1 Accumulibacter sp. | reverse complement strand
CCCGTCTGAAACCCAGTAATGAAAAGGGTTTGCGAGGAGCGAAAATGCCTCGGCCAGGGTTACCACCGTCCCGCCTCCGGCTACCGGGGACGCGGCGCTGGCGCCCGAAATGCCTTGCTGGGCCGCGAAGGCGCCTGTTTCAGCGGTAGCTACGGTAAGCGCAGCCGCGCTGGTACGATTTGTCGCCAGCTGCGGCTATAATTCCGGGTTCTTCAACTTGTTTCTCCGGGGATCGCCATGCGCCTATTCACCATTCTACCGTCCGCGGTGGCATTTGCCCTTGCTGCCCCCCTGTCTCTACCCGCGGCTGCTGCGCCAATCGAAATCGACCTCTCGCATCGACTGGACGAGGAACGCGGCGAGCGGCTCGAGAAGCTGGTCGACCGTTTCAATTCCCGACAGAAGGATTACCAGCTCAGGGTCGTGCGCCGCGTCGAGGGCGATGCGCCAAAACACCTAAACCTGGTCACGCGCGAAGAGCAGGCGCAGTTCATGGCCGCCAAGGAAAATTTCAAACCCCTGTATCAGGTGATGCAGCAGGCCAAGGAGCCCTTCGATAGCCGCAAGCTGTCGCCCGAACTGCGCGTCGGTCTCGGCGACAAGAAGGGCAATCTGTTTGCGCTGCCGGTCGCCTTGTCCACCCCCGTCCTGTACATCAACAAGGCCTCCTTCCTGAAAGCTGGCCTCGACCCCGAGAAGCCGCCCAAGACCTGGGCGGAGGCACAAAAGGCGGCCGACAAGCTGTTCGATTCCGGCAGCGCTTGCCCCTATACCACCTCGTGGCCGGCGTGGGTGCACATCGACAACCTAAGCGCCTGGAACGGCGCCGAGGTGTCGACCGCGAAGGGCAAGCTGGACTTCAACGGTCTGGTTCAGGTCAAGCATACGGCGATGCTGACGACCTGGTCGAAAGCCAAGTTCTTTATCTATTTCGGTCGCCGCGACGAGGCCGACCGGCGTTTTGCGGCGGGTGAGTGCGGCATGCTGACCAGTTCGTCTTCGCTGTTCGGGATGCTGCACGAGAGCCGCAAGGTCGAAACCGGCGTTTCTTCGCTGCCGTACCACGACGATGTGCAGGGGACACCGCAGCAAACGCTGGCTGATGGCGCTTCACTGTGGGTCGGTGCCGGCAAGAAGGCCGCTGACTACAAGGGCGTCGCAAAGTTTGTCAGCTTCCTTCTGGAGCCCGATTTGCAGGTCGAATTTACTGCCTTGGAGGGTTTCCTGCCAATGACCCCGGTCGCCCGCGCGGCCGCCGACAGCCAGCTGTTGCGGGCCGACGTCGCCGGTCTCAATGTGGCCCACAACCAGTTGCAGGGCAAAGGTGCTCTGCGCGAACTGCGGGTATCGCAGATCGAGCCGGTGCGGATTATCGTCGAGGACGAACTGGAAGCGGCGTGGGCCGGCAGGAAGCCGGCCAAGGAAGCGCTCGACAACGCGGTCGACCGCGGCAACGCTGCCTTGCCCGCGGCGCTGAAAGCGCAACTGTTGCAGTGATCCGCCCGCGGCTTGGCTGGTCCCTGCCGCGCGTCTTCGCGCACCGCTGCGGCGGTGCGCTGGCACCCGAGAACACCCTGTCCGGACTGCGTATCGCTGCCATGCTGGGCGTCCGGGCAGTCGAGTTCGACGTGATGCTGTCGGCTGACGGTTCGCCCTGGCTGATCCACGACGAAACGCTCGAGCGTACGACCGACGGCTGCGGCCGGGTCTGCGAGACGCACGACGACCGCCTGGGCATCCTCGACGCAGGCGCGTACCAGCATCCTTCGTTTGCCGGCGAGACGCTGCCCAGCCTGGAGTCGGCGGCGCGTCTCTGCAGGCAGCTGGGCTTGCTGGTCAACGTGGAGATCAAACCGGCAGCGGGCTTGGCGGCGACGACCGGCGAGCAGGTTGCCCGGCAAGTCCGTGAGCTGTGGGCAGGAACCGATCTGCCGCTGGTTTCATCGTTCTCGGAGGTGGCGCTGGCCGCGGCGCGCGAGGCTGCGCCCGACTTGCCGCTCGGCAGTCTTTTTGAAAGGCCACCGGCAGACTGGCTGGCGCGCGCCAATCAGGTAGCGGCGCTGAGCCTGCACTGCGACGCCGACGCGCTGGACGATAGCGTCCTGTCGGCGGCTTGGGCAAGCGATATGCCGGTGCTTTGCTACACGGTCAACGATCCGTTGACCGCGGCTGCGCTCTTTAGGCGCGGGGTGACGGCAGTGTTCAGCGACCGCATCGACCGCGTCGACCGCGTCGACCGCGTCGGCCTGGACTGATCCGGCGCCGACTGGCCGGTGGGAGCAGCCTGGACTGGCTGGCCAGCGGGTGCCGGGAGATTCGCCGGTCGCGCATCAGACTTTCAAGTTAAAATCGCCGCTTTCTGAACGCGCCCGAGCCGGGCATGGTAGGCGATCCGATGACAACCCCCACGACGATGAGCAGCGCTGAAATCCGCGAGAAATTCCTCAAGTTCTTTGAATCGAAGGGCCACCAGATCGTCGCCTCGAGTTCGCTGGTGCCGAACGCCGACCCGACGCTGCTGTTCACCAACGCCGGCATGAACCAGTTCAAGGACGTTTTTCTCGGTTTCGACAAGCGGCCGTACGTGCGCGCGGCGACTTCGCAGAAATGCGTGCGCGCCGGTGGCAAGCACAACGACCTTGAAAACGTCGGCTATACCGCGCGCCACCATACCTTTTTCGAGATGCTCGGCAACTTCTCGTT
>DPSD01000233.1:0-126 GCA_003538495.1 Accumulibacter sp. | reverse complement strand
TCGGCGACTACTTCAAGCTCGATGCGATTCGCTACGCGTGGGAATTGCTGGTCGACGTCTATCAACTGCCTCCTGATCGTCTTTGGGTGACGGTCTATGCCGAAGACGACGAAGCCTACGACATCT
>DPSD01000395.1 GCA_003538495.1 Accumulibacter sp. | reverse complement strand
TAAGCGGTTGTGAAGAAGTCTTCCGACATTTCAACAGCTAATCCATGAGGAAATGCCGTCTCGGAATGTCGGAGAACTTACCCAAGACCGCTTATAGGGATGCTGCGACTGCCAGGAGTTGGTGTGATACCAGCCAATCGCTAGGCGGCCATTGCCGGCGTATGGCGAAGCTGAATAAGCTTGCCGACGGGGATGGGTTCGAGGGCATACGCCACCCCGCCAAGATCCGCAAATTCAACCAGCACAATATCCTCGCTCAATTCGTCAACGATGGTGCCAACCTGTCCCTTGGCAAGATGCCCTTCCGGAACATCTTCCAGTGTCGCAACGACATCAAGTAGTTTCATCGCATTCTCCAACAACAAAGCATGTCACAAGTCTAGCCGCTTCTGCTCCGCACAGCCAACCCGTCCGGACCTTCGCGCATCGCTGCCCCTGAACGACCTCCATATCGACACGGTAGATCGCACCCCAATGGATATGACTCTGTAACTCGGCCTCCGATTTCCACAGGCTGGCCAATATCGTATTGGCCAGCCACTCGCCGTCCGCTACCGTAATCCCCAATGAGGAAAGAAACACGCGTGCTTTGTGCCTGCCCTCTGGATGGCTGGTATTCAGTACATAGTCAGTCAGTTTCCTGAGATCAATAACGGCCCTCTCAATATTTGGCAGCAACATTGCTATCGCCAGTTGCCGACCAGAATGAAAGGCGCCCAGTAGAAGGGGTGACTCAGATCGGGATTCGCGATGAGCATGACTTGCGCGCGGCGGAGGGCTTCGGCTTTCGAGAGGCCGTCGCGCGCGATGCCGCTGTAGAAGCGCTCCATGACTTGCTGCGCTGCTTTGTCGGAAACCGGCCACAAGCTGCCGATGACGCTCTTGGCCTTGGCCTTGATCGCCGCGCCAGCGATGCCCAGCGGCGAGCGGTCGTCGCCTTCGGCCGTCTCGCAGGCCGACAGGGTCAGCAACTCGATGGGGGTTTTTCTGACACCTTCGGCTTGCAGCAGTTTCTGCAAGCCATCCATGGTCACCAGGTTGTCGTAGGCCATGATGAAGCTTTCGTCGGCGGTGCTGCCGAAGAAGCCGTGCGTGGCCAGATGGGCGATGTGGTATTCGCCCTTTTCAAACTCGTCGCTCAGGCGTGTCGTCGTGAAGGTCGCGTCGAGCAGGCTGGTGCCAGGCAGGATCTTCGCCAGGCTCTCGACTTCAAGCCTGACGCCCGGCAAGGCCAATTGCTCTTTGAGCAGGGCCGTGCGCTCGGCACCGCTCGTCGGCAGCGCCCGCGTCGACAGCGTCAGCTTGCGGAGGACCGGTTGGCGAGCCAGATTGAGCGCAGAACGTGCCGTAGACGGGGCCATGACCTGGGCCAGCGAACTGCCTGACAGTTGCTCGACGACCGGCCCAGGTTCCGCCATTCCGGCGACGAGCGCGGAAAACGCTTCGCTATGGCCAGCCGTCTGGCTGGTCATCGACAGCCCGCTGTTGATGACCACCGAGTACTTCTGGACCAGGAACTGCTGGCCGTCATGGAGCGTGCTCCAGGGCAGCAGGCGCAGCACGCCGTCAGGCACCACCAAAAGCGTATGCACCTGCTGAGCGACGATTTCGCGCTCGAAAGGCCTGACCAGAATGTCGTAGAGCTTGACCGCGTTGTCGTGGTAATCCGCTTCGCCGTCGCGCAGTTTTTCCGCATAGGACGACACCAGATGGCGCAGCAACGGGGCATCGAGGGCCGTGGTGTGGCGACGAATACCCGCGCCTGACTCGAAGATCACCTCGATGCGGTCCTTGAGAATGATCGGATAGAAAATCGCCGTTCCCGGCGCCACTCCCGCTTGCGTACGGTTTTGTGCCGCATCGACGCTGCACCGCTCGCCGAGATAATCCTGCAGTTCGGACTGCTTGATCAGTTCGGCCGTGTCGCGAGCGCGCCGCAGCAGCGCGACGCGCTCGCTGCCGCCGGCCGTGTCGGCTTTCTTGAGCAGCAGGTCGATGAGGCCGAGATAAATCGGTTCCAGGGTGTCGCGAAACGACGAGCGGCCGCTCTCGTATTCAATCGGGATGTCCTGGCGAATGCTCTCGACCTGCTCGATGGCGCGCAGGTAAGCGGCCCGCGCCTCGTCCTGGGCGCCTTTGGCGGCGAGCAGGCGGCCCTGGCGCCATTCGAGCCGCAGCAGGAGGTCGGTGAACACGCCGTCGGCTGCCTGGGCACGGGTGATCGCGCGGCGGCTCAGGCGCAGCGCTTCGTCGTTGCGCCCCTGCGCCTCATAAAGCTGGGCCAGTGCGTCGAGTGCCTCGACCTCGAGGCGGACGTCACCAATCTCGGCGGCCAGGATGCGTGCCTCGTCGAGGTTCTCGTAAGCGATCTGCACGCTACTGACCTCGCTCGCCAGGGTGCCGGCGGTGAGCCGCAGGCGGGCGCGCGCTTGCGCGGCGTTCACGCCGGCGATGTCACGCGAGATCGCCGCCAGCAACGCCGGCCGCTCGCGGCGGTCGGCCAGGCGGGCTTCATTGATGCGCGCCACGAGGGCAAGGGCCACCTCGCCGCCGGCCAGCGTCCGCGCTTCGGCGTAGAAGCGCAGGGCCTCTGCGGGTCGATGGCGCGCGGCGGCCAGGTTGCCAAGTTCGATGGCGTAGCGCGCCCGTTCGCTGCCGTTCGTCTTGTCGTAGGCTTGGCGCAACAAAGGCTCGGCTTCGTCGTAGCGCCGCGCCTGCAACAGCGAGGCCCCCAGTTCGCCGCTGACGGCCACACTCTCGTCGGCGGTACCGAGCGCACGGAAGTAATCGATCGCCTGCTGCAGGTTGCCGCCATTGCGCAGCGCGACGCCGCGCGCCAGCGCCTGCGAATCCGGCGCCGCCTGCGCGCCGAGCGCCAACAGCATGGCCAGCAAGAATCTGACGACCGCCCACCTGAGGATGCTCATTTGCCGTTCCTTAGAAAAACGCATAGGACAATTGCAGCTCGATGCCTTTTTCCTGGAGGTTGGAGCCGTTACTGATCACCGTCCGCGAGTGATGGATCCGTTTCGCCAGCGACAGATCGAAGGTCAGCCCCTGCCAGCGCAGCCGGGTGGCGAGACCGGCGGAGGCAATGACCGACGCCGCCGCGTCCTTGTCCCAAGCGCGGCCATAATCGATGAAGGGCTTCAGGTTGAGGCTCAACTGGCGCGCGCCATCGGCCAGCACGGGGAAATCCAGTTCGATATTGGCGACCACGCCGTTGTCACGCACCAACTGGTTTTCGAGATAGCCGCGCACGGTATTGATGCCGCCGACCGCCATCTTCTCCATGGGAATCAGTCGATCGGGCGTGTCCTGGACATTCAGGCGCAGGATCAACTGGCTGCCGTTGTCGAGGAGCCGGTGAGCATACTGGGCCTGCCCCAGCCAGATGAAGTAGTGGCGATCGAGCGTCAGGCCGGGAAGGGGGAAGGCTCTGGCGGGAAGCTGATTGTTTTCGCCGAAGGTGAAGGTCGAGCGCAAAGCCAGCACCTGCTCGTCCGAGCGGTGGGAATACTCTTGCCAGAAGCGCCAGTCCCTGGCCTTTGAGGTGCCGGTCGGTTCTCCCGGAACAAAGGAGAAAGGATCGCCGAGCAAGGTCGTGCGGTTCTCGCGCCAGACGCGGTTCACGCCGACCGCGAGCCTCTGCCTGAGCGTCTCCGACAGCACCTGGCCGAGACCGATTTCCTTGTTGGTGAGATCGCTCTCGATGTTGAGCGGCCGGGTCGGTTGCTGGATGACCGAAGACACGCCACTGTCATAGTAAAGCGAGAGTTGCGTCCCCCAGGTGTTGAGCGGCATGCGCCAGCCGATCGCGCCGCGGCGGGCGTCGCCGTGGCCGAGCGGATCCTGGTAGCTGGCCTCGAGAACGTCGCCGTAACCGGTCAGGTTGCGTACCCAGCCGGCGATCGTCCCGCTCTGCGGGCCAATGGAGATCGGCAGATAGTTGTTGGCGAAGACGCTCAACTGGTAGGGCAGCGCGCGTTCGACCTCGACATTGAGAATCGCCTGGCCACGCTCGGCATCCGGCAGCAGTTGGCCGTTCATGCGCGCGAACAGGGGGTCGGTGAGCAGCAACTGGAAGCGCTCGCCCAGCGTCAGGATGTTGAGCGGCTCGTCGTCGCGCCTCAGGCGGTCGGTGACATAGGGCTCCTTGAGCCGCTCAAGGCCATGCAGGCGAATTTCCTTGAGTCGGCCTTCGATGATGCGCAGGGTCAGCGTGCCCTGCTCCCAGGCATTGGCGTCGAAGACGGCACCGGAATTGAGGTAGCCACGCTCGATGTAGAGCATAGAGACCTTCTGGCGCAGCGTTTCGAGGTCGTCGGCGCCGACGGCCTGGCCCAGGAAAGGCGCCGCGACCCCCTGCAGGTCGTCGGTGCTGATGACGGTGTTGCCGACGAAGCGAACGCGCTCGAGGACGACGCCTGGCGCGCCCGGTGCGGCGCCGGAGAGCGGGGCATCCGGCGCGATCGGCGGCAGGCTGAAGGGCTCGCCGGGCTTGCGCTCCAGGTAAGGCGGGCGTACCGGCTCCTGGACGTTGAGGTGATCCGGTTCGATGCCCCGCGCGGGCGCCGCCAGGGCCGTCAGCGCCGCGGCTGCGGCGAGCAAAGGGGTCTTGAGCATTTACAGGGCCAGGCAAGGTGAAAAGGGGTTGGGCCAGCTCGCATGCCTGCTGGGGAGGCTCACCGTCGGCGAGGTGACGAAGCCGATGCCGGAGATCTGGCCGGGACTCAGGTAGTCCGCGCCGCCAGGCGGCAGGCCGCCGCGTCCGACCGGGACCAGCGAACTGCCGCGGGTGTTCTCGCAGAGACGGCGTGCGACCTGGGCGTTGATCAGGCGCGTGTCGAGACCGACCAGGCTGGTGGTGACGTCGAGTTTCGGGGTGGAAATCTGCACCGTGCCGCTGATCCCCGTCGGCGCCGCCGCCTGAATGACGTTGATACCGAAGACGCCCGACTGGAAGGTGTGAATCGTACTCTCGCCCAGGAACAGGGTGTTGCCGCTGGCCACCAGATTCTGCGCCGTGATCGACACGTCGCCGCCGCTGGAGTTGGCCGCCTTCGTGTTGGCCTGGATGAAGCCGGTGTTCAGGATCAGCGAGTCGGCGGTGATGCGGATGTTGCCGCCGTTGCCGTTATCGCTGCCGGTCACGGATGTCGTGATCTGCGAATGGTCGAGCCGGAGCAGCCCGGCCGTGATGTCGATCGCGCCACCGTTCCCTTCAAAGGCCGTAGTGGTGATGCCGCTCGGGTCGAGCTGGAGTTGGTCGCTGGCGGTGATCCTGATGTTTCCGGCGGCGACGTTGCCGGTCGACTCGGTGGTGATCGCATGCGGGCTGTTCAGGAGGGTGATGCGCGGCGCGGTCACGGTCAGCGAGGTGGGCGTCAGGGCGGATGGATCTTTAACCCTGGCCCGGTTCTCGATGGTGATCTGGCCGCCGTTCGAGAGCGTGAGGTCGTTCGCGGTGACGGTGACACTGCCGGTTTGCCCGGAAGAATTTTCTAACGCTGCGGCGCTGATCTGGCTCGAGTTGCCATTCCCAGCACGGCCATCCAAGCGTAGCGAGCTGGAATGGACCGTGACCGAACCGGCGCTACCGGAGGAAAAGGTGCTGGAATCTATTGCGCCCCCATTGACGAGGGAAAGATCCCCGGCCGCCGTGACGTCGACGCTGCCGGCATTGCCAGTGCTGCCAGGCTTCGCTGAGCTGAAGATGCCTGTGTCGCTGCTTTCCTGACTGCCAATGATGGTGATACTGCCGGCACTGACCTTGACTGTGCCAGCGTCACCTAAGGCGGATGTACCGGAAGATATCTTGCCACCATTGACGATGGCAAGAGCCCGGCTCGCCGAAACTTCGACTTTGCCGGCGTTACCGAGGGAGCGTGGGAAAGTGTCGGAAGATATTATGCCGCCATTG
>DPSD01000661.1:4759-5097 GCA_003538495.1 Accumulibacter sp. | reverse complement strand
CGATAGGTCTCGCGCCGCTTGAACATGTTGAGGTAGTCGTCACCCTGAAAGAGCTCGACAATCGCTCGCCGATAGGCTTTCTCGACCGTGCGCTCGGCTTTCCGTGCGGCTGCGGCATCAACGCCGGACGCTGCCGGATCGGTCGCCAAGCGACCGAAACCCCGGGCCAGCGCGTCGGCGCCTTCCTTCAGGTGCAGCGCCATTTCGAGGCTGTACTTGTCGGGTTGCAGGCCCAGCACGTCCATCTCGACCACCGTCGACTTGCAGTAGTTGACGATGTCGTCGAGGGTCATGATGGCACGGTGGATGTCTTCACGGTCGATCGGCGTCGAAAACGC
>DPSD01000661.1:445-4558 GCA_003538495.1 Accumulibacter sp. | reverse complement strand
AGTAGTTGACGATGTCGTCGAGGGTCATGATGGCACGGTGGATGTCTTCACGGTCGATCGGCGTCGAAAACGCTTCGGCGAGGACGCCGAGGTTGCTGGCCTTCATCCGGTCGGCCTGATGCTCGTCGGCGCGGACTCTCTGGCTGACCGCGACGTCGCCGGTCTCCATGAACTCGACCAGCAGGCGAGTGGTCTCCGCGGCGTTGGTGCTCTGCTCGGCTAGCATGCCGAAAAAGTCGGCAACGGTCGGGAAAACGCGCTCGTACAGACGGCGAAAGATTGGCTTGTTGGCGGCGGTGCTTTGATTATCTTCCATGGTTCATCTCCTCAGGTGGTCTGGCCAAGCATGATTCTGGTAATGGCGTAAATGACGATTGACGTGAGAGCCGACGCCGGGATGGTGATCACCCAGGTCTTGGCGATGTCCTTCGCCTTCTTCCAGCGGACGGCGCGTGGGCGTTCGGAATAGCCGATGCCCATGATCGAGGTGGCGACGACGTGGGTGGTCGACACCGGCGCGCCGATCATCGAAGCCGAAAAGATCAACAACGCCGAAGTCAG
The DNA here is from genome assembly GCA_003538495.1 of Accumulibacter sp. The sequence goes on along the minus strand of DPSD01000661.1, from coordinate 3,997 downwards.
CTGCGAGTCGAAAGCGTGCAAGGGGCGAACGCGATAGATGGCGAAACCCAGGGTACGCACGATGCGCCAACCACCGGACATGATGCCCAGGGTGATCGCCGCCGCGCAAGACAGCACCACCCAGAACGGCACCTCGAACTTCGGAATAAAACCGCCCAGCAACAATACGAGCGTGAGCATGCCCATGCTCTTCTGCGCGTCGTTGGCGCCGTGCGAGAACGCCAGCCCGGCGGCGGTAACGAATTGCATCTTGCGCAGAGTGGCGTTGGCGGTCGGTTTGGCACCAGCGAGCAAGCGACGCCCCAGGCGGTGAATCGCAAAACCGACCCAGAAACCGAGCAGGGGCGAGATAAACAGCGCCAGCAGCACCTTCATCACGCCAGTCAGCTTGCCCGCGGTCATCAGTTCGTGAAAGCCCCAGATCACGTGCGAAGAGCCAACCGCCGCCACCACCGCTCCGGCCAGGCCACCGACCAGCGCATGCGACGAAGAAGACGGAATGCCGAGCCACCAGGTCGCCAGGTTCCAGACGATCGCCCCGAGCAGCCCGCAGAACATGATCAGCACGGCAAGCTGCGGTTCAACGTCGGACAGATCGACGAACTTGCCGATGGTGTTGGCAACCGCCGTCCCGCCCAGCAAAGGCCCCATGAACTCGAAGAAACCGACGATCAAAACCGCCTGTACCGGCGTCATCGCCCGCGACGCGATGACCGTCGCGACGATGTTCGCCGCATCATGAAAGCCGTTGGTGTAGTCGAAAATCAAGACCACCACCACCGTGGCCACGGCCATCCAGAGCAAAGTATCCATACGCACCCTTCTTGTAAAAAAGGCCTCTGCGGACCTCTGCTTGTGAAAAGTGGGCGGATTGTGCACGAAAATCGAAGTTTGTACACCTTCTGTTAGCATTCGCACCATCGAACGGGTCTCTTTAGGATAAATCATGCGCCTGGATGATCAGAGCGAAAGTCGCAACGTCGAGGACCGGCGCGGTGGCATCGGGCGCGGCGGCGCCGGCCTCGGGGTCGGCACCCTGGTGATCGCGCTCGCCGCGAGTTACTTTTTCGGTATCGATCCGGCGGTGATTCTCGGACTGGCGTCAGGGCCCGGTGGCCCCTCGCCGGCAGGCAGCTCGACGCAGCGGCCACCGGCCAACGATTCGGCCAACGATTCGGCCGCACGCTTCGTCAGCAAGGTGCTCGGCAGCACCGAAACCGCCTGGCAAACCATCTTCCAGGAGGCCGGACAGCGCTACCGGGAACCGAAGCTGGTCCTGTTCACTGGCGCCACACCGACCGCCTGCGGCAGTGGTCAGTCGGCAATGGGCCCCTTCTATTGCCCGTCCGATCAGAAAGTCTATATCGACCTCGCCTTCTTCCGTGATCTCAGGGACCGCTTTCACGCCCCTGGCGAGTTCGCGCAGGCTTACGTGATCGCGCACGAGGTTGGCCACCACGTCCAGAACCTGCTGGGCATTTCGGACAAGGTGCACGCGGCGCAGCGGCGTAGCGGCAAGCAGGCCGCCGCCAATGCCCTATCGGTGCGACTGGAGCTGCAGGCCGACTGCTTCGCTGGCGTCTGGGGCCATCGCGCCAACAACATGCAGCGGATCCTCGAACCAGGCGAGATCGAGCAGGCGCTGGCGGCAGCCTCGGCCATCGGCGACGACCGGCTGCAACGGCAAACGCAGGGACAGATCGTGCCGGAATCGTTCACCCACGGGACTTCCACGCAACGCGTACGCTGGTTCAAGCGGGGCATGGACAGCGGCGATGTCCGCCAGTGCGACACCTTCAGCGCGGCGTCGCTTTAGGGGGCAGATCGATGGCCAGGGAGACTCTGCCCAAGCTCGCATGGATCTGTTCGGGGCTGCTGCTTGGCGTGTTGCAGCCGTCGCCGGCACAGGCCTCCCTGCCCGCGGACGCCAGCGTGCCGGGTGGCGTGGCGCTGATTCCTCTTGGCCCGGTCGCACCTGACGCCGGCCGGCCGCGCGCCTGGCTCGGCGAGCGGCAGGTGTTGATCGCCGCCGAGAAGGGTCGGTGGGTGGCAGTCGTCGGATTGGCGCTGGATATCGCTCCCGGCACGCACCGGCTACGTGTGCAAATGACCAGCGAAACCAGCGGACAGGCGGCGGGACGAGCGGTGGACAACACGCGCCTGCTGCCATTCGAGGTCCATGCCAAGGACTATCCGGAACAGCGGATCACCCTCAAGGACAGCAGCAAGGTGCAACTCTCGGCCAGCGATCTGGCGCGCGTCGAAGGCGAGCTGGCCACCCTGCAGCGGCTGAAGCAGCATTGGCGCGACACGGAGGATACCGACACGGACTTCATTCTGCCAGCACAAGGGCGGCAAACCGGGCGCTTCGGTGTCCGCCGCTTTTTCAACGGCGAGCCACGCTCACCGCACGCCGGGTTCGATATCGCGGTCGCGCGTGGCGTCGCCGTCAAGGCCAACGCCCGCGGCCAGGTGCTGGCGGTAGATGACTACTTCTTCAATGGCAAGACGGTGCTGGTCGATCACGGCAATGGTCTGATCAGCATGTACTGCCACCTCGACCGCAGCACGGTAGAGGCTGGTGAGGTCGTAGCCAAGGGGCAACGGATCGGATTCTCCGGAATGAGCGGTCGCGCCACCGGCCCGCACCTGCACTGGAGCGTGATTCTCAATGGCGCCCTGGTGAACCCGGAGCTGTTTGTCGCCAGGTCAGGCCAGGCTCGCTGACCGGATCACTTGCTGGATCCGCGTCGCCACTGGCTCGCCAAGCATTTGCCGATGCACCCGTTCAAGCAGCGGGCAGCGTCTTGCCCCGCTCGTCGGCGGTGCGGGCCGAATTGGCACGATGCGGGCAGTCGGGCTTGCTGCATTCGGCGTACAGGTACAACGCGTGTTCGCGAATGATGAAGCCACGGTCCTTGGCGACCCGCGTTTGCCGGCGCTCGATCTCGGCGTCGTAGAATTCCTCGACGCGCCCGCAATCGATGCATACCAGGTGATCATGGTGCTGCCCGGCGCTCAACTCGAAAACCGCCTTGCCTGATTCGAAATAGTGGCGTTCGAGCAGGCCGGCCTGTTCGAACTGGGTAAGGACGCGATAAACGGTTGCCAGACCCACATCCAGATTTTCGGCCAGCAGCAGCCGATAGACATCCTCTGCCGTCAGATGACGAACCTCGGTCTTCTCGAACAGCGCGAGAATCTTCAGGCGAGGAAGGGTAGCTTTCAGCCCCATGCTCTTGAGGTTGTCTGAGTTGCTCATCGGCGTACCTTGATAGGCTGCAAAGGGAGTGGCTTCTTTTCGGTTATGATATACCGTCGTCCGCGCCAGTGACCAAGGGAAGCAACATCGCGTCGGCGCCAGACTCGATCCGGCTGCCGGCAAATGCTCCCCGACGGCCACCCGCTCGCTGCCGATCGTTCACTCAACTCCAACCGACCAGAACATGATCTTCCCGCGATTCGCCACGACCGTCCTTGTCCTCTGCGCGCTTTCCGCCTGCTCGACGGTCCCGCGGATCATCACCGAGTACCGGATCGACGTGCAGCAGG
>DPSD01000661.1:0-138 GCA_003538495.1 Accumulibacter sp. | reverse complement strand
GTGCAGCAGGGAAACGTCCTGACCCAGGAAATGGTTGCGCAGTTGCGTCCCGGCCTCAGCAAGGATCAGGTACGTTTCATTCTCGGCACGCCGGTGCTGGTGGATATGTTCCACCTCAACCGCTGGGATTACTTCTAT
>DPSD01000392.1:8008-8168 GCA_003538495.1 Accumulibacter sp. | reverse complement strand
ACCAGCACGAAGGCCATGCCGGGATCGACGTCGGTCGGCATGCCGGAAAAAAAAGCCTCGAAGGCGGCGAGGCCGCCGGCCGAAGCACCGATGCCGACGATCGGGAACGGCGTCGAGGGGACGCCGTCCAGATCGTCGGCAGCGGCGGGGCAAGGGGGCT
>DPSD01000392.1:0-7733 GCA_003538495.1 Accumulibacter sp. | reverse complement strand
GGCGGCGGGGCAAGGTGGCTCCGACGCCGATTGCGGGGTGCTTTTCACCGGGGTGTTGCCACTTTTCATGTCGTCTCCCGCACGTCGAGCCACAGCATCCGCCGATGATAGGCGGCAAACGCGAAGCTGGGGAACATTTCTGGCAGGGGGCGAGCTTGAAGGGTGCGATTCCGCTGTTTTGACGACGAAACGGACTCCCCTGGTCCAGATTTAACCACCGCACGCACGGGAAGTGGCGCGAAGGCCCACCGGTCTCACCGGAAAGAACGGCTGCCGAAGGTCGCAAGGATTTTGCTTGTCGCCGGGCGGCGACGGTGTCGGGGATGCGGCAGCGAAGCGCTTGTGTCAAGATGCCGGCCTGGCGCCGCACGGCACCCACCGCCTGATAGACGCAACCGGCACGGAGTTCCATGAACGTCACCGTCGATATCGTTTCCGACCTGGTCTGCCCCTGGTGCTTCATCGGCAAGCGCCGCCTGGCGGAAGCGCTTGCGCTGGTCGAGGACCAGCATCCCGAAACACGCTTCCAGGTTAACTGGCTGCCGTTCTTCCTCAACCCCGACACCCCGCCCGAAGGCGAACCGTACCGGTCCTTCCTGGAAGCCAAGTTCGGCGGTGCGGCACAGGTCCACCAACTGCAGCGCCGGGTGACCGAGGCCGGCAACGAAGTGGAACTTGCCTTCAACTTCGAACGCATCGTGACCCGCCCGAACACCTTGCGGGCGCATTGCCTGGTCTATCGCGCGCAGTCAATCGGCCATCGGCCGACTGCCGTTGAAGCGCTGGTCGAGCGGCTGTTCGCGGCGCACTTCCAGCGCGGCGAGGATATCGGCGACGTGACAACGCTGGCCGACATCGCCGCCGCCTGCGGCGATCGCAAGGACGAGGTGATCGCCTATCTGGAGAGCGGTGCGGGCGAGCCGCAGGTCAGGTCGCTGGCCGACAAGGTCGGCGCCCTGGGCGTTACCGGCGTGCCCTTCTTCATCATCCAGCGCAGCTTGACCGTCTCCGGTGCGCAAAGCGGCGAGGTGCTGGCGGCGGCGATCATCCAGGCGATGCGCTAGCCGCGCTGCCGCAAGCACCTGCCCGCGCGCAGTGCTCTCGCCACGCGAACGCCAGCGTCCTACTCGACGGTCACCGACTTCGCCAGGTTGCGCGGCTTGTCCACGTCGGTGCCGCGGACCAGCGCGACGTGGTAGGCGAGCAGTTGCAGTGGCACCACGTGCAGCAGCGCCGACAAGGCGCCGTAGTGCTCGGGCAGATGCAGGACGTGAATGCCGTCCGACTCCTGCATTTCGCTGTCGGCGTCGGCGAAAACGTAGAGCTCGCCGCCGCGGGCGCGTACTTCCTGCAGATTGGACTTGAGCTTTTCGATCAGCGCGTCATTGGGCGCGACGGCGATCACCGGCATGTCGCGGTCGACCAGCGCCAGCGGGCCATGCTTGAGTTCGCCGGCCGGGTAGGCTTCAGCGTGGATGTACGAGATTTCCTTGAGCTTCAGCGCGCCTTCCATGGCAATCGGGTAATGACGGCCGCGCCCGAGAAACAGCGCGTGCTGTTTCATCGAGAAGCGCTCGGACCAGTCACGGATCTCGGGCTCGAGTTCGAGGATCTTGCTGACCGCAACCGGCAGGTGCCGCAGGGCGTGCAGCTCGGCGACCTCGGCCTGCTCACTCAGACGACTGCGCAGCTTGGCCAGGACCAGGGTCAGCAGATAGAGTGCGGCGAGCTGGGTGGTGAACGCCTTGGTCGATGCGACGCCGATTTCCGGTCCGGCGCGGGTGATGAAGCGCAGCGTGTTCTCGCGCACCAGCGACGATTCAGGGACGTTGCAGATACACAGCGTGCGCGCCATGCCGAGCGACTTGGCATGCTGCAGGGCAGCCAGGGTGTCGGCGGTTTCACCCGATTGCGAGATGGTCACCACCAGCGTCTGCGGATCGGGCACCGAGTCCCGGTAGCGGTATTCGCTGGCGACTTCGACCGAACAGGGAATGCCGGCGATCGATTCAAGCCAGTAACGAGCCACCAGACCGGCGTGATAGCTCGTTCCACAGGCAATGATCAGTACCTGTTTGACGTCCCGCAAGACCTCTTCGCTGGCGGCGCCAAACAGGCCGGGCTGGATGCTGTGCGCCGTGCCGAGCATCTCCAGGGTGTTGGCCAGCGCCACCGGCTGCTCGAAGATCTCCTTCTGCATGTAGTGGCGGTACTGGCCGAGTTCGACCGCGTCGGCCGAGAGTTGCGATTCGCTCTCGGCGCGCGCGACCGGCGTGCCGTCGACGCGGGCGATGCGGTAGCTGTCGCGCATCAGTTCGGCGCAGTCGCCGTTCTCCAGATAGACGATCCGGCGCGTCACCTGCAGCAACGCCGAAGCGTCCGAAGCGGCATAGCAACCGTCGTCGGTCAGACCCAGCAGCAGCGGCGACCCTTCGCGCGCCACGACCACCCGGCTCGGGTCGGCCTCGCGCAGAACGGCCAGCGCGTAGGCACCCTGCAATTGGGCCAGCGCCTGCCGAACGGCGGTCAGGAAGTCGGGCGCGGTCTTCAGCTCGTGGGCGATCAGGTGGGCGACGACTTCGGTGTCGGTATCCGAGGTGAATTCGTAACCGGCGGCTTTCAGGCGCGTGCGCAGCGCCTCGTGGTTCTCGATGATGCCGTTATGGACGACCGCCAGACCCGCCGAAATGTGCGGATGGGCATTGCGTTCGCTGGGCACGCCGTGCGTTGCCCAACGGGTATGGGCGATTCCGGTGAGGCCAGCAACCTGCGAACTGTCGGCCTGCGCGGTCAGCTCGGCAACCCGGCCGACCGAGCGCAGGCGCTGCAGACCGTCGCCATTGATCAGCGCCAGACCGGCCGAGTCATAGCCGCGGTATTCGAGCTTGCGCAGACCTTCGAGGAGAACCGGGACGATATTGCGGCCGGCGACCGCAGCAACGATGCCACACATGGTCAGCTCACTTCTTTGCTTTTTGTGGCCGTTTCCAGCCGGAAATGGAAACCTGCCGGGCACGCGAGATGGTCAGCGTGTCTGGTGGTGCGTTCTTGGTCAGCGTCGTTCCGGCACCGAGGGTTGCGCCGCGACCGACGGTGACCGGGGCGACCAGCTGGGTATCGGAACCGATGAACACATCGTCCTCGATGATCGTCTTGAACTTGTTGGCGCCGTCGTAGTTGCAGGTGATCGTGCCAGCACCGATATTCACCCGGCTGCCGATGATCGCGTCGCCGACATAGGCCAGATGATTGGCTTTCGACTGCGCGGCGACCTTGGCATTCTTGAGTTCGACGAAGTTGCCGACGTGGACGCCGGCGGCGAGCTCGGTGCCGGGCCGCAGTCGCGCAAACGGACCGATCACGCCATCGGGGCCGACCACCGCGCCGTCGATGTGGCTGAAAGCGGCGAGGCGCGATCCGGCGCCGATCGTGGCGTTCCTCAGCACGCAGCAGGGGCCGACTTCGACCGCTTCTTCAAGCACCACCCGGCCCTCGAAAACGCAGTTCACGTCGATGAACACGTCGCGTCCGCAAGAGAGCTCGCCGCGTACGTCGAGCCGCGCCGGATCGGCCAGGCGAACGCCCTGTTCCAGCAGGCGATCGGCGGTACGGCGCTGCGCGACGCGTTCGAGTTCGGCCAGCTGCGCCTTGCTGTTGACCCCCAGCACTTCCCATTGACCCTGCGCCGACACCGTGCGGATCGGCACGCCGGCAGCGACCGCCAGACCGACAATGTCGGTCAGGTAGTATTCCTGCTGCGCGTTGTCGTTCGACAGGCCGCTCAACCACTCGGCGAGGCGACCGGTCGGCAGCGCGACGATGCCGCTATTGACTTCCCGGATCGCGCGCTCGGCGGCCGACGCGTCCTTCTGCTCGACGATGCGCACCACCTGATTGGTGGCGTCGCGGACGATTCGACCATAGCCGCCCGGGTCGGCCAGCTCGACGGTGAGAATCGCCAGCGCGTCGCGGGCGGCGTGCACCAGCGCCTGCAGCGTCGCCGGCTGGATCAGCGGCACGTCGCCATAGAGGACCAGCGTCGTCGGCGCGTCGGACAACTGCGGCATCGCCTGCTGCACCGCGTGGCCGGTTCCCAGTTGCGGCTCCTGCAGTGCCCAGCGCAGGTCGGGTGCGTCGATGGTGGTCCGCACCGCGTCTCCGCCGTGTCCATAAACCAGGCAGATGGTCCGTGGCGCCAGGCTGCGGGCGGCGTCAATGACATGCGAGACCAGCGCCTTGCCGGCCAGCGGATGAAGAACCTTGGGCAGGTTCGAATGCATGCGCTTGCCCTGGCCAGCAGCGAGAATGACGATATTCATTGGCTAACACCCAGTCATACGGTAGGGGCCTGGCGCTGTCGTACAGCCCCGGGGCAAGACAGTACCACCGGCAGCCCTTGCGGGGCCAGCCCGGCGGGCGGCGTCCGGCCGCCTGTCGTGCGGCGCGGCAGCGGGCCGCACTGCGCCGTATTATTTCAGGATCCGCGCCGAGGAAGCGACAACAATGTCACGGCGCAGCACCCTTTTCGGCAGGCACCGCACGCTCAGCGCGGTAGCTCGGAACTACCCATCAGGAAGGCATCGACTTCACGCGCACATTGCCGGCCTTCGCGGATCGCCCAGACGACCAGCGACTGCCCACGCCGCATGTCACCGGCAGCGAACACTTTGGCGACGCTGGTCGCGTAACAGCCGTCGCCATCGGTGGTCGCCCGGACGTTGCCACGGGTGTCGAGTTCGACCTCCAGTTGCTCCAGCAGTCCCTGTCGCACCGGCGCCACGAAACCCATGGCCAGCAGCACGAGGTCGGCGGCGATCTCGACCTCGCTGCCCGGGACTTCGCTCATCCGGCCGTCGGCCCAGTTCACCCGGACCAGTTGCAAGCCCTTCAGCTTGCCGTTTTCGCCGATGAATGCCTTGGTCGAAACGGCGAAATCGCGCACGCAACCCTCTTCGTGCGAAGACGAAGTGCGCATTTTCAGCGGCCAGTAGGGCCAGGTCAGACTCTTGTTCTCGCGTTCCGGCGGCTGCGGCATCAACTCGAACTGGGTCACCGACAGCGCTCCGTGGCGGTTGCTGGTGCCGACGCAGTCCGACCCGGTGTCGCCACCGCCGATCACCACCACCCGTTTACCGGTGGCCAGGATCTGCCCGGGGACGGCGTCGCCGGCGTTGACCCGGTTCTGTTGCGGCAGGAAGTCCATCGCGAAATGGACGCCATCGAGTTCTCGACCCGGTACGCTCAGATCGCGCGGCGCTTCGGCACCGCCGGCGAGAATCACCGCGTCGAACTCGGCCAGCAAGCGCTCGGCCGGGAGCGCGTTGGCGCCGGTACCGCCGACGTCCTGGTTGACGCGAAACTCGACGCCCTCGACTTCCATCTGCGCCATGCGGCGGTCGATATGCGATTTTTCGAACTTGAAGTCAGGAATGCCGTAGCGCAACAGGCCGCCAATCCGATCGTTCTTTTCGAGCACCACGATCCGGTGACCGACCCGCGCCAGTTGCTGCGCGGCAGCCAGCCCAGCCGGGCCCGAACCGACGACGGCGACATTCTTGCCGGTCTTCACTTTCGGCGGTTGCGGGACGATCCAGCCTTTTTCCCACCCCTTGTCGACAATTGCGTGCTCGATCGACTTGATCCCCACCGGGTCGGTGTTGATGTTCAGCGTGCACGCCGCTTCGCACGGCGCCGGACAGATCCGGCCGGTGAAATCGGGGAAGTTGTTGGTCGAATGCAGGACCGCCAGCGCCTGCTGCCAGTGGCCCCGGTACACCAGGTCGTTCCAGTCGGGAATGATGTTATTCACCGGGCAGCCGGTATTGCAGAACGGGATGCCGCAATCCATGCAGCGCGCGCCCTGGACGCTGGCCTGCTCGTCGTTGAGGGTGACGATGAACTCGCGGTAATGCTTCAGACGCGCCTCGGCGGGCTCACTGACCTCCGCCAGACGCTGATACTCGATGAAACCAGTCGGCTTACCCATGCTTATGCTGCCTCCAGTTGCTTTTGCGCCGCCATCTCGGTGAGCGCCCGACGGTACTCGTGCGGCATGATCTTGACGAAGTGGGCGCGATGTTTCGTCCAGTCGTCGAGCAGGCGCCGCGCCTGCAGGCTGCCGGTGCAGCGGTGGTGCTTTTCGATCAGCCCCTTGAGCAGGACTTCGTCGATCACCCCGAGATGCCGCACGTCGACCTGGCCGTGGCCTTCGAGGTCGTCGCCGGCGTCGCTGCCCAGGCGCGCCGCGAACTCCTCCTCGACGGGTTCGAGCGACACCTGCGCCATGTTGCAACGCGACTCGAAGCTGCCATCCTCGTCGAAGACGTAGGCCACCCCGCCAGACATGCCGGCGGCAAAGTTGCGGCCGGTCTTCCCGAGCACCACCACCGTGCCGCCGGTCATGTACTCGCAGCCATGGTCGCCGACCCCCTCGACAACCGCCGTGGCGCCCGAGTTGCGGACGGCGAAACGCTCGCCGGCAACGCCTGCGAAGTAGGCTTCACCCTCGGTCGCGCCGTACAGGACGGTATTGCCGACGATGATGTTGTGCAGCGCCTCGCCGCGGAAGCCGGCGTTCGGACGAACGATGATCCGCCCACCCGACAGCCCTTTGCCGACGTAATCGTTGGCCTCGCCGACCAGGTCAAGGCTCACGCCGCGCGCCAGAAAAGCACCGAAACTCTGCCCGGCAGTACCGGTAAGGCGGATCTCGATGGTCCCGTCCGGCAATCCCGCATGGCCGTAGCGCTCGGCCAACCGACCCGAAAGCATCGCTCCGACGGTGCGGTTGATATTCCGTACCGGCAGCTCGATATGCACCTTCTCGCCGCTCTCGAGCGCCGGTCTGGCGAGTTCGATGAGTTGCTGGTCGAGCGCCTTGTCGAGGCCGTGATCCTGCGTCTGGCATTGAAATACCGGTGTATCGGCCCGGTTCTCCGGACGAGCGAAGATACGGCTGTAGTCGAGCCCCTTGGCCTTCCAGTGGGTGATTCCCTTCTGCATGTCGAGCAGGTCACAACGGCCGATCAGGTCGTTGAAGCTGCGAACGCCGATTTGCGCCATCAGCTCGCGCAGTTCCTCGGCGATGAAGAAGAAAAAGTTGACCACGTGTTCGGGCTGGCCCGAGAAACGGCGGCGCAGCACCGGATCCTGCGTGGCGACGCCCACCGGGCAGGTGTTGAGGTGGCACTTGCGCATCATGATGCAGCCTTCGACGACCAGCGGTGCGGTCGCGAAACCGAACTCGTCGGCGCCGAGCAGCGCGCCGATCAGCACGTCGCGGCCGGTCTTCATCTGCCCATCGACCTGCACCCGAACGCGACCGCGCAAGCGGTTGAGGACCAGCGTCTGCTGCGTTTCGGCGAGACCCAGTTCCCACGGCGACCCGGCGTGCTTGATCGACGACTGCGGGCTGGCGCCCGTGCCACCGTCGTGACCAGCGATCACCAGGTGATCGGCCTTGGCCTTGGTGACCCCGGCAGCGACCGTGCCGACACCGACTTCGGAGACCAGTTTGACGCTGACCGACGCTTTCGGATTGGTGTTCTTCAGGTCGTGAATCAGTTGCGCCAGGTCTTCGATCGAATAGATGTCGTGGTGCGGCGGCGGCGAGATGAGCCCGACGCCGGGCACCGAGTGGCGCAGGAAACCGATGTACTCGGAGACCTTGTGCCCGGGCAGCTGACCGCCTTCGCCCGGCTTGGCGCCCTGCGCCATCTTGATCTGGATCTGGT
>DPSD01000601.1:9432-9591 GCA_003538495.1 Accumulibacter sp. | reverse complement strand
TCGTCGGCACCGTCGACGTAGACCGGGATGCGGTCGACTTCGTCGAGATCGTAAACGGTAATGCCGTGGCCCTCGAGTCTTCTTCTGGTGGCCTCGGAACTGGCCACCGCACCCGGGAAGCGGTCTTTTCTCGCCGACAGCTCATCGATGAAGCAGTTG
>DPSD01000601.1:1969-9165 GCA_003538495.1 Accumulibacter sp. | reverse complement strand
CAGCTCATCGATGAAGCAGTTGGCGGTCGAACCCGTCCCGACGCCGACAATTTCTCCTTCGACAAGGTGAGCGATGGCTGCGCGCCCAACGGCTTGCTTCAGTTGGTCCTGGGTAATCGCCAAACTCGGCCTCGTCGTCTGCGTGGGTGGATGGCCGCCATTGTAGCGGGGGTGGGCGAGCGATGACAGTTCGGGATTGACCTCGCCGCGTTGGGCCGCGAATCGAGCCATACGCTGCCGCGAACACCGGTTGGGTGTTCATATGTGGTTATACTTGCCGCCGATCGAATACCGGCAAGGAGACCCCGATGGTTGACGAAAGCCCGTTCAAGGGACAGACCGGGTTGCGGCGGGTCTGGAACGCCCTGCACTATTCTCTGGCGGGCTTGCGCGCGGCTCTTGTCGCCGAGGACGCCTTTCGCCAGGAAGTGCTGATCGCCGCGCTGCTCATCCCCTGGTCGTTCTTCCTCGCCGTGGATGGCATCGGGCGGGCGCTGATGATCGGCAGCGTGCTGCTGGTGCTGATCGTCGAACTGCTCAATTCAGCCATCGAGGCAACCGTGGACCGAATCTCGCTGGACCGGCATCACCTTGCCAAGCGCGCCAAGGACATTGGCAGCGCTGCGGTGTTGCTGGCCTTGCTCAATGCCCTGCTGATCTGGGCTTGCGTATTGCTCGGCTGAGTGCATTCGGCCAGAGTGTCCTGTGGCTCGCTCAGGGTGCTGCGACGGGTGCCGGCTTCAGCGGCTGCCGCGCAGGTGAATCAGGGCCGAGATCTTGGCTCCCAGCCAGCCGAGGCCGCCGCCGATAGCGGCCAGCCCGCCAAAGTCGCGGGCCGACAGGCTCTGCAGAGTGAAGTCGGCGCCATAGAGCCGCGCCAGCTCGGCCACCGGTGGGGTCAGGAGATGGCTGCCCGCGGTCACCAGCAGCGCAGCGCACAGTCCTCCGAGGGCGCCCTGCAGGAGTCCGAAATAGTGCAGTGGGCGTTGAATGTAGCTATCGGTCGCGCCGATCAGTTTGGCAACCTCGATCTCGTCCGCGTGGGCGAGGATCTGCAGGCGAATGGTATTGAAGGTGATGGTCACCAGCGCACCGGCGAAGAGCACCGCGAGCAGCATGACGACCAGCTTCGCCAGGCGAAGAAGGGCATCGAGGCGCTTCACCCAGACCGAATCGAGTTGTACGTGCGCCACCTTTGGCCATTGCGAGAAGGTTTCTGCCAGGTGTTCGAGTGATTCGGGCTGCGAATCGGCAGGGGTGACGACGAACGCATCCGGCAGCGGGTTTTTCGGCAGGCTGCCGATGATCTCGGCCATTCCCTCGGACTCCTGCAGGCGCTTGAGTGCCTCCGCGCGAGGCACGAAATGCCAGCTTCCGGCGGCCGCTTGCCGCAACCGCGACTCAATTTCCCCGCGCTCGCGCTGACCGGCGTCGAGCTCCAGAAAAATGCTGATCTGTTGCACACCCGGGGTATTGCCGGTCAGCGTGCGCAGGTTTTCGATGGCCAGCCAGCCGGCGGTCGGCAGGGTCAGCGCGACGCCGATCACCAGCAGCGACAGCAGGGTGTTCAGCGGCGCCGCGGCGAGGTGCCGTAGCGCCTCGCGCAAGGCGGTCAGATGGTGGCCGATCCAGGCGATCATGGCACGCTACCAGCGGCGGATTGATCGGGCAGCGGTTCGCTCATTTCGCCCTTGTCGAGGCGAAGAATCCTTGGCTTCAGCCTGGCCAGGATCAGCGGGTCGTGGGTGGCGATGAGAACGGTTACCCCGACCTGCTGAAACGCCCGGAAGATTCCCAGGATCTCGGTGGCCGACTCCGCGTCGAGGTTGGCGGTGGGTTCATCGGCGAGAATGATCGCCGGCCGGTTGACTACCGCACGGGCAATTGCCAGGCGCTGCTGTTCGCCGCCGGAGAGGGCGATCGGAAACGCTTTTTCGCGATTCGGCAGGCCGACCTTGGCCAGTGCCGCTTGTGCTCGGCGCGGCGCATCCCTGGCCGGGTGGCCAACGATCGACAGCGGCAACAACACGTTATCGAGGACGGTGCGGTCGAACAGCAGCTTCTGATCCTGAAAGATCAGCCCCAGCTTGCGACGAAGATAGGGAATGGCGTTTCTGCGCAGTGCCGCGAGGTTCTGGCCGTTGATCACGATGCTGCCCGCGGTCGGACGCTCGATCGCCGCCAGCAGCTTGAACAGTGTCGACTTGCCGGCGCCCGAGTGGCCGGTGAGGAAGACCATTTCCCCGGCGGTGATCTCGAAGCTCACGTTCTTGAGCGCTTCGTGACCGTCAGGGTAACGTTTGGTGACGGCGTTGGCAGTAATCACTCGAACAGCGCATCTACAAATTCGCGGGCATGGAAAGGTCGCAGGTCGTCGATTCCCTCGCCGACGCCGATGAAGCGTACCGGCTTGGGGCACTGGCGGGCGATCGCGGCGACGACACCGCCCTTGGCGGTGCCATCGAGCTTGGTCAACACCAGGCCGCTGACCTTGATCGCCTTGTCGAAGGCCATCACCTGCTGCAGGGTATTCTGGCCGAAGGTCGCGTCGAGGACCAGCAGCGTTTCATGTGGCCCGGACGGGTCGGCCTTCTGGATAACGCGCCGGACCTTGGCGATTTCGTCCATCAGATGCAACTGCGTCGGCAGGCGACCGGCAGTGTCGGCCAGCACGATGTCTATGCCGCGTGCCTTGGCGGCGGCGATGGCGTCAAAAATCACCGCCGCCGAGTCGCCGGACTGTTGGGAAATGACCGTTACATTGTTGCGTTCGCCCCAGGTCTGCAGTTGCTCGCGCGCCGCCGCGCGGAAGGTGTCGCCCGCGGCCAGCAGGACCGACCGGCCCTGCGCCTGGAAATGCTTGGCCAGTTTGCCGATCGAAGTGGTCTTGCCGGCACCGTTGACGCCGGCGATCATGATCACGAAGGGGCGGTGGGTGGTCACGTCGAGCGCTTCTTCGAGTGGCCGGAGAAGGTCGAACATGACTTCCGACAACGCTTGCTGAATGGACTCGGGGGTACCGAGCTTGTCGCGTCTGGCACGCATCTTCAGTTGGTAGAGCAGGTGCTGCGTGGCATCCAGGCCGACATCGCTGGTCAGCAGCAGGGCTTCGAGGTCTTCGAGCAGTTGGTCGTCAACCTTGCCGCGCGAGAACAGCGATTTCAGTTTGCCACCAAACTGAGCACGCGTGCGCGCCAGACCGGTCTTGAGTCGCAGCCGCCACGAAGCGGCCGCTGCGGCTTCGCTGACGTCACTGACGGTGGCAGCGGTGGTCTCTTGTGTTAGCGGGGACTTCTTGGGGAAACCAAACATGGGGCGTTCGTGTCTCAAAGGCGCTCGCGAGCTTTGGCGGTGTTAAGATGCCGGCGCAAACAACCGACACCCCGAAATTCTATCAGAAGCGATTCATGCCGATGCGTCACGCGAGACTGATTCCGCTGTTGCTGGCTCTGGCCGTGCCGGCGAACGGGTTGGCAGAGACCTTCGAACGGCAGCTGGCAAATGGCCTGCGGGTCATCGTCAAGGAAGATCACCGTGCCCCGACGGCGGCGCACATGGTCTGGTACCGTGCCGGCAGCATGGACGAAACGAACGGCAGCACCGGCGTGGCGCACGTCCTCGAGCACATGATGTTCAAGGGTACGCCGAGTGCCGGGCCCGGCGAGTTCAACCGCCGCGTCGCTGCTGCGGGGGGCCGCGACAACGCTTTCACCAGCCGGGACTACACGGCCTACTTCCAGCAGGTGCCGAAGCAGAAACTGTCCGAGATGATGCAGCTGGAAGCCGATCGGATGCGCCATCTGACGCTTGACCCCAGGGAGTTCGCACAAGAGATCAAGGTGGTCATGGAAGAGCGTCGCTTGCGCACCGACGACCAGCCGCAGTCGCTGTTGTTCGAGCAGTTGACCGCGGTCGCTTTCCAGACGCACCCCTACCGGGTGCCGATCATCGGCTGGATGAACGATCTCGAGCACCTGGCGCCGGCCGATGCCCGCCGCTGGTATGAGCGCTGGTACGCGCCCAACAACGCCTATGTGGTGGTCGTCGGTGACCTCGATCACCAGGTGGTGTTCGAGCTTGCTGAAGAACACTACGGCCCTCTGGAGGCGCGCCCGTTGCCGGTCAGGAAACCCCAGGACGAGCCGCCGCAGCTCGGCATTCGTCGTCTGACGGTCAAGGCGCCGGCGGATCTGCCGGTAGTGATGATGGCCTACAAGGCGCCGGTGATCCGCGATGTCGATCAGGACGTCGACCCCTATGCTCTGGAAATGCTGGCAGCCGTTCTTGCCGGCCACGACGCAGCGCGCTTTTCAAGGCACCTGGTGCGCCAGCAGCGGCTGGCTGTGGTGGCTTCCGCCAGTTACGACTCGACCGCGCGCGGTCCGGGCATCTTTTATTTGCATGGATCGCCCAGCGAGGGCCGGACGGCGGCGGAACTCGAGGCCGGCCTGCGCGCCGAAATCGCCGACGTGCAGCAGCATGGCGTGGCCGCCGACGAGTTGGCGCGCGCCAAGGCGCAACTGATCGCCGGACAGATCTACAAGCGCGATTCGATCTTTGCCCAGGCGATGGAAATCGGCCAACTGGAAGCGGTCGGAATCCCCCACGCACTGAACCGGCGGATGATCGACAAGCTGCAAGAGGTGACTGCCGAGCAAATTCGGGTGGTAGCAGCAAAATATTTTCGTGACGAGCAGCTGACGGTCGCCCAACTCGACCCGCAACCCTTGCCGCTGGCTTCGCGCCCGGCTTCGCCGTCCACCGCGCGCCACTGATCAGAGAGCGTCGATGACTCCCTTCAAGCTGCTGCTCCTGTCGTTTCTCGCTCTGACCATGGAGCTGGCGCACGCCGGCCCGAAGATCCAGCACTGGCAAAGCTCGTCGGGTGCACGGGTGTTCTTTGTCGAGAACCACACCTTGCCGATTCTCGACCTTCAGGTCGATTTTGCTGCCGGCACGGCCTATGAGCCCGCGGGACGGGCGGGCGTCGCGTCCTTGACCCGAGCGCTCATCGACCTTGGAGTGGCCGGGATCGATGAAACGCAAATTGCCAGCCGGCTGGCGGATGTCGGCGCCAGGCTGTCGGGTGGGGTCGACATGGATCGCGCTTCGGTGGTGCTGCGCACGTTGTCGATGGCCGACAAGCGGGGTCCCGCGCTCGACATTTTGCGCGCCATCCTGAGCACGCCGCAGTTTCCAGCGGCCGTTCTTGATCGCGAGAAGGCGCGCACGGTGGCCGCGCTCAAGGAGGCACTGACGCGTCCCGATACCCTGGCCAGCAGGGCCTTCTGGTCGGCCATGTACGGGTCGCACCCGTACGGCAGCTATGCCACGCCGGAGTCGGTGAGCAGCCTGGAGCGGGCTGATGTCGCCGCTTTCCACGCCGCGAATTACACCGCGCCACGCGCTACCGTGGCCATCGTCGGCGACCTGGAGCGAGCGCAGGCCGAGGCTCTGGCCGACGAACTGACGGCTGCATTGCCTTCGGCGCCGGCGATGCGTGGTGTCGCCGCTGCGACCTTGCCGGCTACCAGCGAGCATCGAATTGCGCACCCGGCGTTGCAGGCGCACCTGCTGTTGGGACTGCCGGCGCTGAAGCGCGGCGACCCCGATTTCTTTCCACTGGCGGTCGGAAACTACTCGCTCGGCGGTGGTGGCTTCGTCTCTCGTCTGATGAAGGAGGTGCGGGACCAACGCGGGCTGGCGTACAGTGTGCACAGCTACTTTCACCCGCTGGCGCAGTTGGGGCCTTTCCAGATCGGTCTGCAGACCAAGAAGGCGCAGGCCAATGAGGCGCTCAAACTGACCCGCGCGGTGCTCTCCAACTTCCTTGAACAGGGGCCCAGCGAGGTCGAGTTGCAGGCGGCGAAAGAGAATCTGGTCGGCAGCTTTCCACTACGCCTCGACAGCAATCGCAAGATTCTGGACAGCGTCGCAATGATCGGTTTCTATCAATTGCCGCTTGACTATCTCGACCTCTATCCGGAAAACATCGCCAGGGTGACCACCGCCGAGGTCAAGGCGGCGTTCTCGCGGCATGTGCGACCGGAGCATCTGGTGACTGTGGTTGTCGCCGCGGAATAGTTCTCTGAACGCGGTGCGGATCATTGGCGGGGAATGGCGGCGCCGCATTTTGCGCTTTCCTGATTTGCCGGGTTTGCGGCCGACACCGGATCGGGTGCGCGAGACCTTGTTCAACTGGCTGGGCAACGACTTGCGCGGCGCATCCTGCCTGGATCTGTTTGCCGGCAGCGGCGCGCTGGGGTTCGAGGCGGCCTCGCGCGGCGCGGCCAGGGCGGTGCTGGTCGATAGCTCGGCGAAAGTCGTGGCGGCGCTGGCGAGCAACGCCAGGACTCTGGACCTTGACAGGCGCCTGGAGATTGTCTGCGCGGATGCGGTAAGATTCGCAACTTCCGTCGGCGGGTGCTTCGACGTGCTATTTCTTGATCCGCCATTCAATCAGGGCTGGATCGACCGCCTGGCCCCGATCGTCCCGAGCCTTCTGGCCGAGGACGGCATCATCTACGTCGAGGCGGAGCGGCTGCTGGAGGGTTGCGGGAAGTGGCGCACGGTACGTCAGGGGAAGTCGGGCCAGGTTTTTTATCACTTGATGCGGCGAGGCGAAGCGGATGGCGCTGAATAGGCGAATGGCAATCTATGCAGGGACCTTTGACCCGATGACACGCGGCCATGAGGATCTCGTTCGGCGTGCGAGTTGCCTCTTCGACCGGGTGATCGTCGGCATCGCGGAGAGTCAGCCGAAGAGGCCGTACTTCTCGCTGGTCGAAAGGGTCGAGATGGCACAGGAAGTTCTGGCTCCCTACGCGAACGCGGAAGTCTGCGGCTTCAATGGTCTGTTGATGGATTTCCTTCACGCCAAAGGCGCCAAGGTGATCATCAGGGGACTGCGGGCGGTTTCTGATTTTGACTATGAATTCCAGATGGCGGGGATGAACAGAAACCTCTTTCCGGAGGTCGAAACGGTATTCCTGACTCCGGGCGAGCAGTACATGTTCATCTCGGCGACGATGGTTCGGGAAATCGCCGTGCTTGGCGGAGATGTAAGCCAGTTCGTGCAGCCGGCAATTTGTGAGCGACTGGCCAAGCGTGTAAGAGAAATTTCATCGATCTGAAGGAACAGCAAGAATGTCTTTGACTATCACCGACGAATGCATCAACTGCGATGTGTGCGAGCC
>DPSD01000601.1:418-1675 GCA_003538495.1 Accumulibacter sp. | reverse complement strand
CCGACGAATGCATCAACTGCGACGTGTGCGAGCCCGAGTGCCCGAACGAAGCTATCAGCCAGGGGGTGGAAATCTACGAGATCGACCCCAACAAGTGCACCGAATGCGTCGGTCACTACGATACGCCCCAGTGTGTCGAGGTGTGTCCGGTCGATTGCATCCCCAAGGATCCGGCCAATCAGGAGAACGAGGATCAACTGTGGGTCAAGTACGAGAAGCTGACCGGCAATCCGCGCACTTCCTGAACCCGGAAACCGTGGTCGGCCGGTAGCCGCGGACGAGCCGCACCTGCTGGTCAGGGACGGCTTTTTTGTGGGGCCGCTGCCTCGACCTCACTCGATAGCGGCGAGGGTGGTTTGGCCGGCGAGGCTGAGCTGTGCCTGGAGTGTCGTGCTGGAGGCGTTGAAGCGAGTGCGCAGCGAGTTGGTTAGCGGGATCGCCCGGGGCAGCGAAATGGCCAGTGGGTCGACCGGCTGGTCGTTGACCCGGAACTCATAATGCAGATGCGGTCCGGTCGCTAGTCCCGTCTGGCCGACGTAGCCGATGGTGTCTCCCTGGCGGACGCGGGTGCCTTGGCGAACGCCCTTGGCGAACTTCTGCAGGTGACCATAGGCGGTCGAATACCTTCCCTGATGCTTGAGCACGATCAAGTTGCCATAGCCGCTCTGGCGTTCTGCGGTCTCGACCACGCCGTCGGCCACCGCGACGACGCCTGCGCCCGTGGGCGCTCCGTAGTCCACCCCTTTGTGGGCTCGCCAGGTGCGCAGAATTGGATGAAAGCGGGCGCCGGAAAAGCCGGAGGTGACCCGTGAGAACTCGATCGGTGAGCGCAGGAAGGCCTTGCGCAGGCTGCTGCCGTCAGCGGCGTAGTAAGCGCCCTCGCCGTCTTCTGTTTGAAACCAGTAAGCGCGCAGGACGTTCTGGTCGTTGATCAACTCGGCCGCCAGGAGGCGGCCACTGCGCACCGTCTGGCCGCGGTGCGTAAAGCTTTCGTAAACCAGCGAAAAGCGGTCGCCTTTGCGCAGGTCACGATGGAAATCGACCTCGCTGGAGAAAATGGCGATCATCTGCAGGGCGACGGCGTCGGGAATGTCGGCTTCGTCGGTGGCTGCGAACAGCGAGTGGCGGATTTCGCCTGACTTGAGGACCGCGCGGCCTTCCAGGTGCAGCGCCTCTTGCTGCGTAACGAAGCCGTCGCCAGTCCGCTCGACTACCAGCAGCGAGTCCTCGCCGGGAAGTTCGACATAAAGGGCCAGC
>DPSD01000601.1:0-152 GCA_003538495.1 Accumulibacter sp. | reverse complement strand
AAGTTCGACATAAAGGGCCAGCAGCTCGCCGCCTTCGCTGGATTTTGCGCTGACGGTATTTCCCGGCCGCAAGTGCCGGGCCACGTCCTGCGTTTGCCGATTGCCGCCAATGAACTGCAGCGCTTCGCGGTCGGCAATTCCGAGGCGGTTCA
>DPSD01000598.1 GCA_003538495.1 Accumulibacter sp. | reverse complement strand
CCGTCCCCGCCCCCCCCCCCCGCCGGCGCCGCTGCCCCGCGCCGACGCGCGCGCGGTCTGGCGCTACCTGCCGGCGGCGATCAATGCCGACGCCCGTCACTGGGTTCGCGATGCATTGAAAGCCGGGGCGGCCAGCGAAGCACGACTGGTGCTCAAGGGCGACCTGGCGAATTTTCCTTTCCTCGACCCGAAGCAGGGGCAGTTCCTGGTCACCGTCAAGGCCAACGACGTAACGCTCGACTACGGAACCGGCTGGCCGGAGATCAGGGACCTCGACGCCAATCTGCGTTTCGAAGGCTCGGGGATGGTCGTCGACGCCAGACGCGGGTCGATTCTCGGCGCCAGGCTCACGCGGACGCGGGCGGAAATACCCGATTTCGACGCGCCGGTGTCCACCCTGAAGGTCAAGGGCCGTGCCGACGGAGATACGGCCGAGTTCCTGAAGTTCATCGCCGACAGTCCGGTGGCCGACCAGATCGACCATTTCACCGACGAGATGAGCGCCAGCGGCAAGGGCCGCCTCGATATCGGCCTGGTGATTCCGCTTGAGGAGGCTCGGCTTGGCGACTCGAAAATCGACGGGAGCTATGCCTTTCTGGCCAACGAAGTGACCGTCGATCGCTCGCTGCCGCCCTTGCGGGAGCTCAGCGGACGCCTGCAGTTCTCGGAGAAGGACCTGCACGTACCAGAGATCAAGGCCACGCTGTTCGGTGGCCCGGTGACCATCAAGGGTGGGGCGGACGGGGGCAAGGTTCGGGTCACGGTCGACGGCAGCGTCGGCGTCGACGAGTTGCGCCGACGGGTCGACCTGCCGCTGCTCGACAGCGTGACCGGAAGCACCGCCTATCGCGCCCGGATCAGCGTCAGAAAGCGTCAGGTCGAACTGGAGCTTGACTCGGACCTGGTCGGCATCGCGTCCACCCTGCCGGCACCTTTCGCCAAGACCGCCAACGAGGCCATGCCCTTGCACCTCGACAACCTGCTGCTGCCGCCGGCCTCACCGCTTTCGCCGGCGCCGGCGAATGCGCAAGCGGCGGCGCGCAGTCAGTTGCGCGCCACGCTGGGCAGCGTCGCCAGCATGCAGCTGATCCAGCGCAAGCTGGGCGATGAGCGTTCGATCGAGAGCGCGGCGATCGCCATCGGCCGACCAGCGAAGCCCTTGCCGGATAGCGGCATCGTCATCGGCGTCAGCACCCGACTGCTCGACGTCGACTACTGGCGAAAGACCCTCGGCGCTCGCCGCAAGAGCGGTGACCCCGGGTCGGCTTCCCCCGCTGCTGGCAGCTTGCCGGTTTCGGTCGATCTCAAGGCCGACGAAGTCGTCGTCTCGGGCTGGCACTACACCGACGTCACGCTGGGCGTTGCCGGGGTGAATCCCGTCTGGCGAGCGAAGCTGCTGTCGCGTGAAGCCGCTGGCACCTTTCGCTGGGACGGGGACGGTGCCGGCAAGCTGACCGCACGACTGCAGAAGTGGCAGCTGCCCGGAAAGAACGACCAGACTGTCGAAGCAGTCCAGCCAGGCGACGCCCTGCAGGAGTTGCCGGCTCTCGACATCGTCGTCGACGAATTTTCCGTCGGCGTCCGCCGCTTCGGACGCCTCGAAGTGCAGGCCCATAATGACGGCGGAATCTGGCGGCTCGACAAGGTCGAGCTGCTCAACCCCGCAGCGCGGTTCTCGGGGACGGGGCAGTGGCAGGTCGCCAAGGGCAACCGAACCCAGATCGACTTCGTCCTCGACAGCACCGACGTCGGCAAGCTCCTCGAACGGCTGGGCTATCCCGGGACCGTACGAAGCGGCAAAGCCAACATGCAGGGCAAGCTTGGCTGGAGCGGACCGCCGGAGGGTCTGGACTACGCCACCCTGAGCGGCGAGATGAAGCTCGCGGCGAGCAACGGCGAATTCCTCAAGCTGGACCCCGGCGCGGCCGGCAAGCTGCTCGGGCTGATCAGCCTGCAGGGCCTGCCGCGCCGGTTTTCGCTTGATTTCGGCGACGTCTTCAGCCAGGGTTTCGCCTTCGACAGCATCAACGGCAAGATGACCTTGAAAAACGGGCTGATGCGTACCGACCGGCTGCAGATCGATGGACCCGGCGCCAGCGTGGTGATGCGCGGCGAGGCGGATCTCAAGAACGAAACGCAGCACCTCAACGTCAGCGTGCAGCCCGAACTGGGTGGTAGCGCGGCACTGGGCGTCGCCGTCCTCAACCCGCTCGCTGGCGTCGCCACACTGCTGGCGCACAAGGTGCTGCAGAATCCACTCAACAAGATGTTCAGTTTCGAGTACCTGGTCACCGGCAAGTGGGACGACCCCAAGGTCGAAAGAGTTTCCGGAGGCGCCGCATCGTCCCCGCCAGCGACAGCGGTGCCCGGATCACCTGCTGCTCCCGCGAGCACTTCCCAGAATCCAACCGGAGCGAGCAATGAGCCCACCAAGCAGTGACTTGCCACGCGACTTGCCGAATGCCGCCACGCTGCGCGTCGGGGCGGTACAGATGGTGTCGACGCCACGCGTCGACGAGAATTTGCGGAGCGCCGCAAAGCACATCGCCGAAGCCGTGGCTCAGGGCGCGCAGTTGGTCGCCCTGCCCGAGTACTTTGCGATCATGGGCATGAGCGATGCCGACAAAGTGCGCGTGCGCGAGAATGACGGTTGCGGGCCGATCCAGGACTTTCTCGCGGCCAGCGCGCGCGAGCACGGGATCTGGCTGATTGGCGGCTCACTGCCGCTGCGCGCCGGCAGCCCGGACAAGGTGCTCAATTCGAGTGTCGCCTACGATCCACAGGGCCAGCGGGTGGCGCGTTACGACAAGATCCACCTGTTCGGTTTCCGGCAGGGTGCCGAATCCTACGACGAGAGCGCGACCATCGAGCCCGGCAGCCAGCCAGTGGCTTTCGCCACTTCCTTTGGCCGGGTCGGTCTGTCGATCTGCTACGACCTCAGATTCCCGGAGCTTTATCGAGCGCTGGGTGTCACAGAGCTGCTGGTGATTCCGGCGGCGTTCACCGAGACCACCGGCCGGGCGCACTGGGAAATACTGCTGCGGGCGCGGGCGATCGAGAATCAGTGCTATGTGCTGGCCGTGGCGCAGGGTGGACGCCACGAGAACGGGCGCGAAACGCACGGCAACAGCATGCTGATTGACCCCTGGGGCGAAATCCTCGACCGCAAATCGAAGGGACCGGGAATTGTCATCGGAGACCTGCAGCGGGAGCGCGTCGCCGCGGTCCGCAGCAGTCTGCCGGCACTCAAGCACCGCGTCATGTGACGCTGTGTCGTCACCGTCATCAAACGCAGGACAATCGGAAATTCGATGAACGCAAAATCGCAGACACTCCTCGTGCAGGCCCAGAAGACCCTGCTCACCCCTTACGGGCTGGACCTTGCCGACCTGAACCGGGTCTTCGGCAAGATCATGACCCACCAGGTCGACTACGCCGACCTCTATTTCCAGTACAGCCGTTCCGAAGGCTGGAGCCTCGAGGAGGGAATCGTCAAGGCCGGCAGCTTCAATATCGACGAGGGCGTCGGCGTACGCGCGCTGGCGGGGGAGAAAACGGCCTTCGCCTATTCGGACGACATCGGCGTGCAGGCCCTAGCTGACGCCGCCGAGGCGGTGCGCGCAATTGCCGCCGCCGGCAGGCAAGCGAAACGGGTGCCGGCGTTGAAGAAGGGCGGTGGACAGCACGCCCTCTACGTGCCGCACGATCCGCTGGCGTCACTCGACGCGGCGAGCAAGGTGAAGCTGCTCGAACGGCTGGAAGCGATGGCCCGCGCCGCGGACACGCGCGTAACGCAGGTCATGGCACATCTGGCCGGTGAATACGAGGTGGTCCTGGTAGCTGGCAGCGATGGCCGGCTGGCCGCCGACATCCGACCGCTGGTGCGCGTTTCGCTGACGGTCATCGTCGAACAGGGCGGCCAGCGCGAACAGGGTTCGGCGGGTGGTGGCGGGCGAACCGACTACAGCTGCTTTACCGACGACGTGCTGCTCGGCTACGCTCGCGAGGCCGTGCACCAGGCGCTGACCAACCTCGTCGCGCGTCCGGCGCCGGCCGGCACGATGACCGTTGTGCTCGGTCCCGGCTGGCCGGGGATCTTGCTGCACGAGGCGGTCGGTCATGGCCTCGAAGGCGACTTCAATCGCAAGGGCAGTTCGACCTTCGCCGGCAGAATCGGTAGCCAGGTGGCTTCCAGAGGCGTCACGGTGGTCGACGACGGGACGATTCCCGGCCGCCGCGGTTCGCTCAACATCGACGACGAAGGCAATCCGACGCAGCGTACGGTGCTGATCGACGACGGCATCCTGATCGGCTACATGCAGGACAGCCTCAATGCGCGCCTGAGCGGTGTCGCCCCGACCGGCAACGGCCGTCGTGAATCGTTCGCCCACCTGCCGTTGCCACGGATGACCAACACCACCATGCTGAATGGCGACAAGACCGCCGAGGAAATCATCAAGTCGGTCAAGAAGGGGATCTACGCGGTCAATTTCGGTGGTGGCCAGGTCGACATCACCAACGGCAAGTTCGTCTTCTCGATGTCCGAGGCCTACCTGATCGAGGACGGCAAGATCGGCTGTCCGGTCAAGGGCGCGACGCTGATCGGCAGCGGTCCGGAGGCGATGAACCAGGTGTCGATGATCGGCAACGACATGTGTCTCGACCCGGGGGTCGGCACCTGCGGCAAGGACGGACAGAGCGTCCCGGTCGGCGTCGGCCAGCCGACGCTGCGGATCGACGGGCTGACGGTCGGCGGCACCGCCTAGGGCGGGGCGGCAGAGTCGACGGCAGCCTCCGCTCTCGGCGCGCGTTGGCGGGAGTGGTTTCCATGGTGATCACCGGGCTTTCCGGCCGTATAATCCCGCGCGTCTAACTTTCCCACTGGATTTCGTCATGAACGCTGTCGCCGCCTGCTCGAGGCTCTCCGCAGCGCTGTACTGGCTGGCGCTGGTTGGCTGCCTTTTCATTGCCGGCACGGCGGCGGCGGCGCTGGAAGCGGAGCCGGCCGCAACGGGTGAGGCCATCCTCTACCACAACTTCCGGCCGATCGTCACCTTTCGCGGGACCCTCCTCGGCGCCTCGCCGGCAGCCCGCGCGCGCAAGTCCGCCGACCGCATCGACCACCTGACACCAAGCCAGATGGTGCTGCCGATCGAGCTGACTCCGCTCACTCTCGACGGTGTCCGCGGCATCACCTTGACCGCTGGCGGGAATCTTCTCTTCGGCGTCGCCGAGACCGACCTCGACCCGCAGGAAAAGCTCACTCTGGAGCAGGTGGCGGAGAGCGCCCGCCAGAGAATCGCCGAAGCGCTGCAGGCCGACGCCGAGCAACGTCGTCCCGCGGTGTTGCTGAAGGGTGTCGGGCTGTCCGCGGTGGCGACGGTGATCGCCTTTGCTCTGCTCTGGCTGATCGCGCGCGCGACGCGAATGGTGGTCGGCCGCCTGCAACGACTGATCGAAAGGGAGGACGCCCACCGGCAGTTGCGCTGGGCGCGGCACGGCTGGTTGCTGGTACAGCGGCTATCGCAAGTGTTGATGGGCTTCCTGTGGTTGACTGTCGCCTACCTGTGGCTGACCTATGTCCTGGCGCGCTTTCCGCTTACCGAGCCGCTCGGCGACAGGCTCGGCGATTTCCTGCTGGAGCTGCTCGAAGACATCGGCACCAGCTTCATCGACGCCATGCCGTCACTGACCACCGCGGTGGTGATCCTGTTCTTGACCAAGGCGGCGAACGATGCCATCGGCAATTTCTTCAAGGCCGCCAAGGAAGGCCGGGTGCAAGCGCCAGGACTGCATGCCGACACCGTCAGCGCAACCCAGCGGCTGGTGACGGTGGTGGTCTGGGGCCTGGGCATCGCCATCGCCTACCCGTTCATTCCAATGTCCAACAGCGACGCCTTCAAGGGCCTGTCGGTGATGTTCGGCTTCATGTTTACACTCGGCTCGGCAGGGATCGTCAACCAGTTGATGAGCGGTCTGGTGCTGGTCTATGCGCGCGCGCTGTCGGTTGGCGACTTCGTCCAGATCGGCGACAACGCCGGCGTGGTCAGCCAGGTCGGCGTGCTGTCGACCAAAATCATCAACATGCGTAACGAAGAGATCACGATTCCCAACGCGGTGCTGGTCGGCAACACGATCCGCAACTTCTCGCGGCTCGCCGGCGAGCGCGGTACGCTGGTGTCGACCTCGGTGACCATCGGTTACGACACGCCCTGGCGCCAGGTGCATGCGATGCTCATCGTCGCTGCCAAGCAGACACCCGGACTGCGGCCTGTACCGACGCCCTTTGTCTACCAAAAGAGTCTGGCGGACTGGTACGTCGAATACGAACTGTTCGCGCACATGGACCAGCCGCTTGAGCGCGTACCGGTACTCTCGGCACTGCACGCCAATATCCAGGATCAGTTCAATACCTACGGTGTCCAGATCATGTCGCCACATTTCAACTCACAGCCGGCCAGCAACCTGGTCGTCCCGCGAGGGGACTGGCACGCCGCGCCAGCGGCGCCGGATGCCCCCAGAGCAGGAAGCTGAGCGCGGCATTGGCGGCCACCGAGGCGACGCGGTGCGTGTGCGGGCAGGCTACGGAGGTCCGGCGACGACCCTGCAGGTCGTCCTCCGCGGCCGCGCGATGCCCTTCAGCGTCTGTTGAACACCCCGTCGCGATGAGCCGGCGAGCAAGCTGAACGCTCCGAACACATCGTTTCGGCACGGCTCCAGCCCAGTCGGCCTTCAACCGTATCCCATCAGGAACCCGAATGCTTAGCTTTGCGATAACCGTTTTTCTGTCGGCTTTCCTGCTCTTCCAGGTGCAGCCGATCATTGCCAAGATGATCCTGCCGTGGTTCGGTGGCTCGTCGTCCGTATGGAGCACCTGCCTGGTGTTTTTTCAGGCCGAACTTCTGCTCGGTTACCTGTACGTCCACCTGTTGCACGAGTTGCTTTCGCCACGCCGCCAGAACATCGTCCATTGCGTGCTGCTGCTGCTTAGTCTGGCAACGCTGCCGGTGGTTGCCGACCCGACATTGAAAGATGCGGCGTTCGAGAACCCGACCTGGAACGTCCTGGTCGTCCTCGCCGCAGCCGTCGGCATGCCCTATCTGCTGCTGTCAACGACCGGGCCGCTGATGCAGGCGTGGTATGCGCGCAGCTTCGCCAGCCTGATGCCCTATCGTCTCTATGCGCTGTCGAACCTGGCGTCGATGATCGCGCTCCTGAGCTATCCGGTGCTGGTCGAGCCGTATTTTCGGGTGCACGACCAGGCCATCGCCTGGTCGGCTGCCTACGTCGTGTTCGTCGTCGCCTGCCTGGGCAGCGCCTGGCAATCATGGAAAGGCGTATCGAGCGAACGCGAGCTGACGGCGACCAGCGCCGTCGCGACACCGCGTCCGCCGTGGACCGAGTGCCTGCTGTGGATCGGCCTGGCGATGACCGCTTCGCTGCTGTTGCTGGCGATCACCCGCCACCTGACGCAGGATGTCGCGCCGGTGCCGTTCCTGTGGGTGCTGCCGCTGAGCATCTACCTGTTGAGCTTCATCCTCTGTTTCGACGCGCCGCGCTACTACTATCGGCCAGGCTTCCTGGCCGCCTTACCGCTGGCCTTTCTGGCGATCGACCGGGTGCTCGACGGCGCTGGCCTCGACGTCCCGCTGCTCGTCGCGCTGATGTCGCTGTCGCTGTTCGTCATCTGCATGGTCTGCCACGGCGAGCTGGTCAGGCGCCGGCCGGCGGTTCGCCACCTGACGCTGTTCTATCTGATGCTCTCGATCGGCGGCGCGCTCGGCGGAACTTTCGTCGGCCTGATCGCGCCAGCGATCTTCAACGCCTACTTCGAACTGCCGATCGGGCTCTTCCTGTGTGCCGCGCTGGTGATCATCGTCCTCTGGCGCGAACTGCAGCCACGCTGGCGTGGGCTGTTGCTGCTGGCGCTGCTCGCCTACGGCTACCGCCTCGGCGGTATCTCGGTCGATTACGTCGAAGACTACCGGCTGGTGCTGCGCAACTTCTACGGTCAACTGCGCGTCGCCGACGTAAGCGACGAAGACCTCGGGGTCAAGCGCAAGATGTTCCACGGGCGGGTCAATCACGGCGAACAGTTCCTGTCACCGGAGTACCGTCGGCAGCCAACCGCCTATTATTGCGAGAGTTCGGGGATTGGCCTGGCACTGCGCAGCCTCGCCGACGACCAGCCGCTGCGGATCGGCATCCTCGGCCTTGGTGCCGGGACGCTGGCCACCTACGGCCGCGCCGGTGACGAGATGCGGATGTACGAAATCAACGACCAGGTCGTCGACCTGGCGCGCAGCGAGTTCAGCTACCTGGCCGACAGCGCCGCGACGATCGTGCCGGTGCTCGGCGATGGCCGCCTGATGCTCGAGAGTGAAGCACCCCAGAACTTCGACCTGCTGGCGATCGACGCCTTTTCCGGAGATTCGATTCCGACGCACCTGCTGACGCTGGAAGCGATGCGGGCTTATCTGCGACACCTGAAGAGCGACGGCTTGCTGGCGGTCCACATCACCAACCGCTACCTTGATCTGCGTCCGGTGATCGCTGCTGCGGCCTCCCAGCTAGGCATGGCCGCGCTGATCTTTGACCTCGATCCGGCGGCGGATGACCGCTTCTGCCGCCACTCGGTGTGGGTGCTGCTGATGTCCCCCGAGCGCGCGGCGAAGGTGCCGAAGGCGATGCAGGCGGCAGAACGGCTTACTCCCCGGCCCGGCTTCGAGGTGTGGACAGATAGTTTCTCGAACCTGCTGGGGGTTCTCCAGTGAGCGCGCCAGGCAGCGGCCAGGCCTGCTGGAACCGTCGTCAAGCGTCGACCCGCTGGCGGTAATCCCTCGGCGCCGCACCGCTCCAGCGCTTGAACGCGCGAGTGAAAGCAGCCTGTTCGGAGAAACCGAGCAGGAAGGTGATTTCGGTCACGCTCTTGGCCGAGTCGTGGAGGTAGCGCTTGGCCAGGGCATAGCGCGTCTCGACAAGAAGCTGCTGGTAGCTGGTGCCCATTTCGTTCAGCTTGCGCTGCAGGGTGCGCCGGCTCATGCCGAGGGCCTTGCCCAGGTCGCCAACGCTGGGCTCACCGGAGGTCAGTTGCTTGAGCAGAAAAACCTGGCAGCGTGAAACGAGATCATCTTTGCTGCGCACAGCCAGTTGTTCGGCAAGAATCGCGTCGAAGGTTGCTGCCAGTTCACGGTTGGCGGTCGGCAAGAGCGCTTCGACATCGCTGCTGCTGAGCACCAAAGCATCCTCCAGCGCCCCGAAGTGCACCTCACAAGCGAAGGAATCGTGGTAGGGACGCGGGTCGGCTGGCATCGGTCGACGCAGGAAGACCCTGGCCGGGTTGAGCGTGCGCTCGAAATTGCTGCGGCACATGGCGAGAGTCAACGACAGCGTGTAGTCGGCCATGACGGGTCCGACGATCATGTCGCTGCGTCCGTGATCACAGACAAAACGAAGCCCGTCTGCCTCGTCAACGCAACGGCAGCTCCAGCGGTCACCGAGCAAGCGGGCGTAGCGCTCAATCCGCTTCAGGCCCTGGTGCAGCGTGCTGCTCGATAACCAGGCGTAGCCCAGCACGCCCAGGCTGGATGGATGCCAGCACCCGGCCGCGCCGAGGCCAAAAGCGGGATCCTCGATCAAGGCGGCGGCCCGGGTAACGATGACGTCCACCAGCCAGCTGGGCAAGCGCGCGCCGGGCTGGCGGGCAAGTGCCGGGTCTGCGCCGAGTTCGCGCAGCCAGCTTTGCGGTTTGGCGCCATGTGCTTCGAGCAGGCGAAAAAGAATGAGCCAGGCGCTGGCGAGCGAACTCTGAGTGGTCATCGACGGGGGTCAGCAACGAAGTTGAGGCTTGATTGGCGCAAATGGTGAAGCGAAAGGCGCGCCCGGTCAAGGATGTGCATGTCGCGGCGCTTAGTCTGAGGCCTGTCAATCGACCAGACCGGAAACACGCAGCCAATCCCGTGCACGACTCTCGCCCCGACCTCGACCTGATCAGCGGTTTCCTGAACCGTAGCGGTGGCCTGCGCGCCGCCACCCGGGCCGTTGCCGAGGCAGACTCGACCGGCGGTTTGCTGGCGGTGCTGTGGCTGGACATCGACCGTTTCCGGCAGATCAACGAGTCCTTCGGCCATGCCGCCGGCGACCGCGTCATTGCGCGTCTGGCGGAGCGGCTGCGACTGAGCTTGAGCAACGATTGCACCCTGCTGCGCATGGGTAGTGACGAGTTCGTTGCGCTGATTCCTGCGGTGAACCTGCAGGAGGCGTCCGGAATCGGGCAGCGGGTACTCGCCGAGATCGAGCGCCCGCTCGCAATCGACGAGCTGTTGATGCATCCGTCGGCGAGTTTGGGCCTCGCCGTTCACCAATCCGGCGAGGACGCCCTGAGCCTGCTTGAACGCGCCGACCGGGCGATGGTGGAGGCGAAGCGCCGCGGTGGCAAGTGCTTGGTGGCTTCCGGCGACGACCCGGTCGCCGGTCGACATGGCGTGCAACTCGCACGCGATGAGCTGGCCATCGAGGCCGACTTGCACCGAGCCCTGGAAAGCGGCTGCCTGGCGCTCGAGTATCAGCCGCTGGTCGGTTTCGATGGCCGCGTCGAGGCCATCGAGGCGCTGATCCGCTGTGATCTGCCGGAGCAGCGCCTGTTGCCCGGCAAGTTCATTCCGGTTGCCGAAAAAACAGGGCTCATCGTCCGGCTGGGCGAATGGAGCCTGCTGCAGGGCGCCTTGTACGCCGCGAGGCTGCGCGACGAAGGCGTACCGACCAAGGTGGCCATCAACGTCTCGCGGGCCCAGCTCACCTCGGCGAGTTTCTCACCGGCGCTGCAGGCCGCGCTGATTTGCGCCAACCTGGCACCGGCACTCATCGAGCTGGAGTTTACGGAGTCCTTGTTCCTCGACCTTTCCGAAACCGTGCAGGCCAATCTGCGCAGCGTCCGGGTGGCGGGTGTCGGGATCGCCATTGACGATTTCGGCCACGGCTACTCGTGCCTGGCCAACCTCATGGATCTGCCGGCCAACAAGATCAAGCTCGACCGCTCATTCATTCGTGTGCTGCCCGACGACCGGCGCGCCTATGCCGTAGTCAAGGCCATGGCCCTGCTCGGGCGCGAGCTGGGGATGACGGTGGTCGCCGAGGGCGTCGAGACCGCCGCCCAACAGGCCGCCGTCGAGCAAGCTTCTGTCGACGCGGTCCAGGGCTATTTTCATGCCCGCCCGATGACCGAAGAAACGATGCTGGACTGGCTGCGAGCGAGAGCATGAGCGATAACCCTCCAGTGCGGCAGCGCCCGCTTGACGAGTTGCTCGAACGAACGATCCGCGATATCGACATCCCGCCGCGGCCGACGATCATCGATCGCATCTGCCATGAAATGCGTCGGGAACAACCCGACCTCCAGTATGTCAGGCAGCAGATCAGTGCCGATGTCAGCCTCGCCGCCGGCCTGATCAAGACCGCCAATTCGCCCTATTTCGGTTGTCACAGCCGCTGCCGTTCGGTGCGCGAAGCCCTGCTGATGCTCGGCCTAGACGCCACCAGCCGGGCCATCGCCGCCATCAGCCTGCGCCAGGCGTTCCCTGGCTCTGCACACTACGAGCGCTTCTGGCAGGCGTCAGCGCAGATCGCGGCTCTCTCCGGCTGGCTGGCACAAACCGTCAGAAAGCCGGCGCTGCGTGCCGACGATGCCTATACCTACGGCCTGTTCAGGGATTGCGGCATCGTCATTCTGCTGCGCCGCTTTCCCGCCTACATGCAAACGCTGGGGCGAGCCAACCGGGAAGCCGAACGCGCCTTCACCGACGTCGAAGGCGAGGCGCTGCCGACCAATCACAGTCTTGTCGGCTGTCTGATGGCCCGGAACTGGTGGCTGCCGGAGGAAATCTCCCTGGCCATCCGAAACCATCACGACCGCGACGCCATCGATCATTTCGAGTCTGGCCTGCCGGCCGCCAGCCGCTACCTGGTAGCCGTCAGCCAGACCGCCGAGCACATCCTCCAGGAAGTCACCGGCGCCAGCCACACTGAGGAATGGAAGAAACTGGGCCCGTCCTGCCGGCGCCTTCTAGGCCTAGACGACGCTGCTCTCGCGAACCTCTACTGCGACGGCGCGGCAGTGATCAAGAGCAACGCCTAGCTATGGGTCATGCTGAGAGGCCTTGCGGCTTCCACGCGGTGGTTTCCGAAACGGCCTCAGCCGAAACTGGACTGGCCGTCTGGTCGCCTCCTTCCGGCAGGTTCGGTTCAACGCGCAGCTGCACTTGATACCGCAAGATGGCCAGCAGCCACCAGCACCGAGCGGCCGATCGCGGCCAGTTCTTGATCGCGAGGCCATTCCCGGGTACCGTTTCGGCTACCCGTCAAGGTGCCCCACATGTCCGACCTGATCCAGCGCGCGCAGGACTTCGCAACCTCAGCCCATCAGCGGATTGGCCATCGCCGCAAGTACAGCGATCAACCGTACCAGGTACACCTTGAGGCCGTGGCGCGCTTGGTGGCGTCGGTCACCGACGATCCGGAAATGATTGCCGCCGCGTGGCTTCACGATGTGGTCGAGGATACGCCGGCGACTCTCGGCGACGTGGAGCGCGAGTTTGGCCCGGCGATGGCTGCGCTGGTCCAGGATCTGACCGATGTCAGCCGGCCAAGCGACGGCAACCGCGCCATCCGCAAGGAGATTGATCGTCGCCACACCGCGCACGCATCAGCTCGCGCCAAGACCGTCAAGTTGGCCGACCTGATCGATAATTGCCAGGACATCACCGACCACGACGCACGCTTCGCTCGGGTCTTCCTGGGTGAGATGGAGGCCTTGCTGGCGGTGCTCGGCGAAGGCCATGCAACGCTGCTGAGGAAGGCGCGCGCGCTGCACGGCGATTGCCAGGAAAAATTGCTGACGGCCCCGGTAGACCACACGGGTTCGCCACCTGCTGGCTTGGCATCGTTCTTCCCCCAGATTGCCAGTTCAACGATGCTGCGCAGATTTCGCGAGGTGTTCGCCGCCAGCGATATCGCCGAGCCACTGCTGTCGTTCGACGCCGACGCGCCCGAATGTACTTCAGCGCGAATCATGAAATCAAGAAAGCTGCGGATTTCCGGGATCCGTGTCGACGGAGTCGTCCAGGCGTATGTGCGCCTGTCTGAGATAGAGTATGGCGACGCAACGCCCAGCGGGCGACATCTGCAGCCTATCTCGGCGGACCAGGTGCTGGGCCTCGACGCACCACTGATGGATGTGGTCGGCATCCTGACCCGTCACGATCACTGCTTCGTGTCGGTGTTCGATTCGGTCGTCGGAGTGATCGAGCGTGACGCGGTGAACCATCCGGTCGTGCGCATGTGGTTGTTCGATGCCATCACGCTTTACGAGATGGCGCTTTGCCCGCTGACCCAGCAGGTCTTTCCGGAGGGAAAGTGGCAAGACGTCCTCCCGGCCACCCGTCTGGAAAAGGCGCGGGAACTGCAGCGGGAGCGCGGACGTCGCAATCAGCACAGTGACTTGATCGATTGGCTGCAGCTGACCGACAAAGCCCAGATCATGCTCGAGCACCAGCCGGCCAGGGAAGCCCTCGGCCTGAGCTCGAAACGAGTGGCCAAACAGGTGATCGAGGACCTGGAGTCGCTGCGCAACAACCTCGCCCATTCGCAGGATATTGTCTCGCATGACTGGGTTCAGATCATCCGCATCACCCAACGGATGGCTGAACTCGGCTTGCCGCAGTAGGGCGCCGGCGCCGCCCCCGGGCGGTGATGCCGGGAGGTGATGCCGGGCTCGCGCAGCGATGCCGACGATCAGCCCGCCAGGCGGACGAGGGAAGAATCGCCGGACAGCGGCCCTAGAGCGGCAAGCTGAGCGTCACCTCGAGGCCGCCGCCGGGGCGATTGCGTGCCCGCAGCTGACCGCCGTGCGCGCTAACGGCGCGGCGGGCGATGGCCAGGCCGAGCCCGTATCCGCTCGTTCCGCGGTTGTTGTCGGCCCGGTAGAAAGGCTCGAAAATGGCTTCGAGGTCGGCCTCCGCAACGCCGGGGCCGCGGTCCGAGACGACCACCTCGAACCCTTCCGGCGATAACAGACGGCGGGCCCGAACCTCGACCGCGGTACCGACAGCGGTGTATTTCGCCGCGTTGCGAACGACATTTTCAACGGCGCGATAGAGCAGTTCGCCCTGCACCGCCGCGCTAACTTCGCCGTCGCCGGTGAAGTGCACCGCGCGGCCGCTCGCGGAGGCCTCGAAACCGGCGTCGTCGGCGATGCTGGCGACCATTTCGATTAGATCGATGGTCTCCGGTGGGCCGCCCGGGGTGCCGGCCTCGAGCCGCGACAAGGTCAGCAGCTCGCCGACCAGTTCGTCCAGGCGAACCGACTCGCGTTCGATTCGCTCAAGAGTCATATCGAGCTTGGCGGGGTTCTGCCGTGCCAGCCCAATGGCCGCGTGCAGCCGCGCCAACGGCGATCGCAACTCGTGAGAAACATCGTGCAACAGGCGCTGCTGGCTATGGACCTGCGCCTGCAGGCGCTGTGCCATGCGGTCGAAGTCGCGCCCGAGATCGGCGAGTTCGTCACGACGCCTGCCCATTGACGGCTGCACCCGAGTCTCCAGCCGGCCGTCGGAGACGGCACGCAAAGCGCCGCGCAGGCTGCGGATCGGCTTGGCCATGTACCAGGCCATCGCGGCGCTGAAGGCGAGGCTGGCGAGCAGGCCGGCGAGGATCGGCTGCGCCGGCGAAGGGCGCTCGCGGCGCGGCGGTCGACCGCGCCCCGGCAGGCGGTCGAAGCGCGCGACGAGCGTGTATGCCTGTCCGTCACTGGCCACCACGCGGCGCGCAGCGGACTGCGGTCCCCGGCGGAAGTCGCCCGCAGACCATGCCGCGCGCAGGTCGCCAGGTAGCGGACGGTCGAACAGATCGCGTCCCGCGTCGTCGAGGACGAATAGCTGCGCAGCGCCCGGGGCGTCCGCCCATTCCCGGAGAACCTCGCGCATCATCTGCGAACCACCTCGGCGCAGGAAGACCTCCGCGGCATCGAGCATCACCGTCGCCCGCGGCCCACCGGAGAGCGCGGGTCCGGTCTCGGTTTCGGCCTCCGCCTGGCGATGCAGCCAGACGACGGTGCCCACACCCGAACCCGCCAGCAGCAGCGACAGCCAGAAAGCAAAGAAGAACTTCCAGAACAGCCGCCCCATACTCAGGCCTTGACCAACTGATAGCCCTGGCCGCGAATCGTCTGGATCCACGAGCTGCCGTCCGGCCGCGCGCCAAGCTTCTGGCGGATGCTGCTCACGTGCACATCGATGCTCCGATCAAAGCGCGCCAGGGGGCGTCCCAGCGCCAGTTCCGAGATCTCGCTCTTGCTCACCACCCGGCCGGCCTGGCGTGCCAGGACTTCGAGAATACTGAATTCGGTACTGGTCAGGTCCAGTGGCTGCTGCCGCCAGGACGCACTGCGACGCTCCGGCCACATGCTCAGGGGGCCGACCACCAGTGGCTCCGCCGCGGTGCTCGCCTCGGCAGTGCCGGCCACCCGACGCAGGATCGCCCGCAAGCGGGCGACCAGTTCCCGTGGGGAGCACGGCTTGGGGACGTAGTCATCAGCTCCGAGTTCCAGTCCGATGATGCGATCGATGTCGTCACCCCTGGCGGTCAGCATCAACACCGGCAGGCGGCTGCCGGCGCGGATCTGGCGCAGCGCCTCGACGCCGTTGAGCCGCGGCATCATCACGTCGAGCACGGCAATGGCGTAGCGGCCGCTGAGCGCTTCGCGAACGCCGCTTTCGCCATCGTGCACCGCTACCGCCTCGAAGCCTTCCTGTTCGAGGTACTCGCGAAGCATCGCGGCGAGTTCGATGTCGTCGTCGACCAGCAGGACTCGGCTCATGTCTCCACTCTTTTCAATTCCTTACAGCGCCGATGATAAGCGCGTCACACGCGCGCGCACGTGTCTTTACCGGCCTTTACGCGCCGTGGTCGCTCGGCGAGGTCTCGCCGCGATCGCCGGCATCGTCCTTTTACACGGCTTTACAGCGGGTTTACCGCGCTTTACGGTCAGCTCCCCGACAGTACACCCAACAGTAGCGGCACCCAGGGTCGCGCTGGATCAACCCAACCACACAGGAGTCATTGATGAAAACGCTCAATCGCACCCTCGCCATGTTCCTCGCCGCCAGCAGCATCGCCCTGGCAGTTCCGATGACAGTCCACGCCGACCCGATGATCGGCGGGATGGACGGCTGCAGGGGGTCGCAGGGAATGCGCGGCGAGCCGGATGGTCTGCCGCGGATGTTCAGGAATCTCAATCTCAGCACCTCCCAGGAAGCGAAAATCGCCGAGCTGCGCAAGCAGGACGCGGTGCTGATGGCTGAAAAACTGAAGGTCATGCGCGACACCCGTGTGCAGCTTCACGAGCTGCTGAAGGGCGAGACGTACGACGACACCAAGGTCAAGGCACTGACCGAGCAGGGCGCCCTGGCGATGGCCGAAATGGGGCAGCTGCGTGCCCGTCAGCACTACCAGACGATGCAGATCCTCACTCCGGAGCAGCGCAAGGAGTTCGACACCCAACGCGAACGGATGATCAGTCGCTGGGAACAGAAGCGTCAGGGACGCCCGAGCAGCTGATGGCACGGCCGCCTGCCGCGACAGGGCAGCCTTGGTCGGCGGTCTGGCGGCGGCGAGCGGCGGCCGGCGTCAGAACTCCAGCGGATCGACTTCCAGATGCCAGCGCAGCCGCGACGACGACTTGATCGCTTCGAGTTGCGGCACCCACTGCGCAAGAAAGCGCTGCAAGGCGCGGCGCGACGGAGACTCGACCAGCAACTGACCACGTTCCAGGCTGGCCCGGCGTGAAAGACGCATCGGCACCGGGTCGTAGAAGCAGACCGCCTGCCCGACCTCGGCTGGTAGGCAGGCGCGGGCGATGGTCAGGAAGCGCAAGGCATCGGCCATCTGTGGCGCCTCGGCACGCAGCATCGCCTGGTAGGCGTAGGGCGGGAAACCCGCCTGCCGGCGTTCATCAAGCTGCGTCGCCGCGAAAGCCGGGAAGTCATGGCGGGCCAGCGCGGCGTACAGCGGATGCTCGGGAAACTGCGTCTGAATCAGCATTTCACCCGGCCGCTCGGCGCGGCCAGCGCGGCCGGCAACCTGCATCAGTTGCGCGAAGAGCCGCTCGGGCGCCCGCCAGTCGGCAGCAAACAGCGCGGCATCGGGAGCGATCGCGCCGACCAGGGTGAGCTTTGGAAAGTCATGACCCTTGGCCAGCATCTGCGTCCCGACCAGAATATCGGCCTCGCCGCACTGGATTCGCTCGACCAGGGCTTCCCACTGCTTGCGGCTGCCCGCCGAGTCGCGATCGACGCGGAGCACGCGGGCCTGGGGGAAGCGCTCGGCGAGAACCGCCTCAAGCCGCTGCGTGCCGCGGCCAAACGGGCTCAGATCCTGGTTTCCACAAGTCGGACACGCCTGCGGGACGCGCGCCTCGAAGCCACAGTGGTGGCAGCGCAGACGGCGGTCGCTCAGGTGCAGCACCAGATGGGCCGCGCAGCGATGGCAATCCGAGGTCCAGCCGCAGGCGCCGCAGGCCAGCACCGGCGCATAACCGCGGCGATTGAGGAAGAGCAGGCTTTGCTCGGCACTCGCCAGGCGCTGTTCGATCGCCCGCAACATGGCGCCGGAGAGCCCATCCTGCGTTTTGTCGACGCGCGTGTCGATGCGTCGGACCTCCGGCAGGCGAGCGCCTTCGACCGCTCGTTCGTGCAGCGACAGCAGCTGGTAGCGCCCGCGGCTGGCGCGGGTGGTGGCATTGGCCCAGCTCTCGAGTGACGGCGTCGCCGAACCGAGGACAATCGGTATCGCCATCTGGCGGGCACGAAAGACGGCCAGGTCTCGCGCCGAGTAGCGGACTCCGTCCTGCTGCTTGAACGAGGCGTCGTGCTCTTCGTCGACCACGATCAGGCCAAGGTCGGGCAGCGGGGTGAAGATCGCCAGGCGGGTTCCGAGCACGATTCGCGCTTCGCCGGTCAGCGCTGCCTGCCAGTTGCGCCGCCGCGCGGCCTCACCAAGCTCGCTGTGCAGGCTGACCATGCCAGCGCTGGGAAAGCGTGCCGCGACGCGGCCCTCCAGCTGCGGTGTCAGGTTGATTTCCGGTACCAGCAGCAGTGACTGGCGTCCACCAGCGAGGGCCCGCTCGATCAGCCGCAGATAGACTTCGGTCTTGCCACTGCCGGTGACGCCGTGCAGCAGGTAGGCGTGGAAGCCAGCAGCTGCGGTGATCGCTGCCAGGGACGCTTGCTGCTCGGCGGTCAGTGGCGGCGCCTGCTGCGCGCTTCCCGCGAGGGGCGCCTTGCGCAACTGCCGAGGTTTGACGGCAGTGGTCGCCCGCAGTCCGGCGGGAAGGGCGGACAGCATCACCTGGCCAAGGGGGGCATGATAGTAGGCGGCACAGAACTCGGTCAGGCGAAACCAGGCTGTGGGCAGCGGCGGCAGGTCGCGCAGGACGCAGTCGATCGGTCGGAGCTGCGCCAGAGAGACCTCGCTGGTCGCCGGTAGCTCGACCAGAATACCGACTTTCCGCTGCGTCCCAAAGGGGACACGGACCCGGTAGCCGACGTCGGTCGGCGACAACGGCTGCCCATCGGGAGCACGATAATCAAACAAGCGGCGGAGCGGAAGATCGAGCGCAACACGGGCAATCTGCAGCGATGACATCAGGGCGGGCAACCGTTCGGACACAGGCAAAAAAATCGGCGCTTACTTAGCGGCGGAAGCTCGCGCCACTTCTGGTAATGCGGGATAAGATGTTCAGTTTCCTGAAGTTTCCGATCCGTACACAGAGACTGTGGATAACTCTGTGGATGGGAACGCTGGAAAGTGGTTCAAAAGCCCTTGGGGCAAGGGTTTCAGCGTCATTGCAAGAAAAATGAGCGATTCGAAAACCGATATAAAGCAATGACTTACAGATACGCGCCTGATTTACAAGAGACTTTCAGCGGCGGCACCAATTCGTGGATCGCTTCTGTGAACAAGTCAAGAGGTAAACGCCAATTCATCAGCTCTGCCGGCGCAGAATTCGACTGTGCTGGTGTACAGCATCTACCAGCGCGGTGACGTTCTCCGGCGGCGTGAACTGGGAAATGCCGTGCCCCAGGTTGAACACATGTCCGGTCCGGCTCGGGCCAAAGCTGTCGAGCACCTTCCTGGCTTCGACGGCGATCTTTTCAGGCGAGGCGAAGAGCACGGCCGGGTCGACATTTCCCTGCAGCGCCACCCGCTCGCCGACGCGCCGGCGCGCTTCGCCGATGTCGATCGTCCAGTCCAGGCCGACCGCATCGCATCCGATATTGGCGATCGATTCCAGCCACAGGCCCCCGCCCTTGGTAAACACGATCGACGGCACGCGCTCCCCGTCCTTTTCCTTGATCAGGTTGCCAACGATGCGTTGCATGTACTGGAGCGAGAACTCATCGTAGGCGGCTGCCGAAAGCGAGCCCCCCCAGGAATCAAAGATCATCACCGCCTGGGCTCCGGATTCGATCTGGGCGTTGAGGTAGGCGCTTACAGCATCGGCGGTGACCGACAGGATGTGATGCAGCAAATCCGGCCGATCGTAGAGCATGCCCTTGATCCGACGATAATCGGTGCTCGACGCGCCTTCGACCATGTAGCAGGCCAAGGTGTAGGGGCTCCCGGAAAAGCCGATCAGTGGTACCGAGTTGTTCAGCGCGCGTCTGATCTCGGTCACGGCATCCATCACGTACCGCAGGTGGTTCCAGGGGTCCGGTGCGCCGAGGTCGCGAATCGCCCACTCCTCGCGCAGTGGGCGCTCGAAGCGCGGGCCTTCGCCGTCGGTGAAGTAAAGGCCGAGCCCCATCGCATCCGGGACGGTGAGAATGTCGGAAAAGAGGATCGCCGCGTCGAGCTCGTAGCGGGCAAGCGGCTGCAGGGTCACCTCACAGGCCAGGCCGGGATTCCTGCACAGCTGCATGAAGCTGCCCGCGCGTGCACGCGTCTCGCGATACTCGGGCAGATAGCGACCGGCCTGGCGCATCAGCCAGACCGGCGTGTGGGCGGTCGGCTGCTTGAGCAGGGCGCGCAGGAAACTGTCGTTGCATGGTCGGGTCACGTCGAACTCCACCGGACTGGGAAACTGGCTTGGCATGGGACGCCAGGAGCAGCCCGGAAAGGCGCAGCGAAACTGGCGAAGCAGGGGCGAAACACGCGGATCGGGCGATTATCCCCTTTCCGGACTACTTCCGCCAGAAAGCCGGCGTCATGACCACCAGCAGGGTGAAGATTTCCAGGCGGCCGAGGAGCATGGCGAAGGTGCACACCCAGGTCTGCAAATCGCTCAGTCCCGCGTAGTTGTTCGCCGGCCCGACCTGCCCCAGGCCTGGCCCGGTGTTGTTGATGCTGGCGACAACGGCCGAGAAAGCGGTGATGATCTCGAGCCCGGAGAAGGAAAGAAGCAGAGTCATCGCCACGATGCACACCATGTACATGAAGCCGAAAGCCAGCACCGCGAAGAGAATGTTGGCAGGGACGACGTCTCTGCCGACCTTCACGAGATGTACGGCATTGGGGTGCATGGCGCGCGTCAGCTCGCGGTAGACCTGCTTGTAGAGGACGATCGCGCGAATCATCTTGATGCCGCCACCGGTCGATCCGGCGCTGGTCGCAAAGCTGCACAGGAAGAGCATCCACAACGGCGCGAAAAACGGCCAGAGCGCGTAATCGGTGGTCGCAAAACCGGTGGTCGTAGCGATCGACACGACATTGAAGGCGGCATAGCGCAGCGCCTCCACGAAGCTTGGATATACGTCGTGAAAATCGAGGAAAAAGGCGATGCCGACGACACTGCCAAGAGTCACCAGGAGAAACCAGCCGGCTTCCGGATCAGCGCGGTAGGGGCGCAAGGAACGCCCGGAGAGAACCACGAAGTGGGTCGCGAAATTCATCCCGGCGAACAGCATGAAGCCGATGCTGACCGCTTCGATGGCCGGCGAGTCAAAGTAGGCGAAGCTGGCATCGTGGCTGGAGAAGCCGCCAAGACCCATGGTTGCGAACATGTGCATGATCGCGTCCAGCCAGCTCATGCCGGCCCATTGATAAGCCAGGACGCAGCAGATCGAGACCAGTGAGTAGACGACCCACAGCCCCTTGGCCGTTTCCGCAATGCGGGGAGTCATCTTGGTGTCTTTCATCGGCCCCGGGGTTTCAGCCTTGAACATCTGTCGACCGCCGA
The DNA here is from genome assembly GCA_003538495.1 of Accumulibacter sp. The sequence goes on along the minus strand of DPSD01000598.1, from coordinate 4,253 downwards.
TCCCGAGCAGCGGCAGGATCGCCACGGCGAGAACGATCAAGCCCATGCCGCCCAGCCAGACCAGTTGCGTTCGCCAGAAATTGATCGACACCGGCAGTTCGTCGAGGCCGACGATGACGGTGGACCCGGTCGTCGTCAGCCCGGACACGGCTTCGAAGTAGGCGTCGGTGAAGCTCAAATTGAGCTGGAGCACCAGCGGCAGGGCAGCGTAGATCGGCAACACCGTCCACACCAGCGCGACCATCAGAAAGCCGTCGCGGATGGTCAGGTCGCGAGTCACCTTGCGCGTCGCGTACCACAGGCCAAAGCCGGTCCCGACGGTCAGCAACAGCGCTTCGTCGAACGCACCGACCGCGCCATCGTCGAGGACCCACGATAGACTCAGGGGAGCCAGCATGGTCAGCCCGAACATCAGGATCACCAGCGCCAGCGCCCGGATCACCGGGTAATAGCTTTTCACGCGGTCGTCTCAGAAGAAGTGGAAGCCCACCTCGAACAGTTTCTCGACCTGCTTGACGACTTTCTTGTCAATGCAGAAGACAATCACGTGATCGCCGGTCTGAATCACCACGTCCTTGTGCGCGATCAGCACCCGGCCCGTCTGCTTCTTCTGGCCCAGGCGGAAAAAGTTCAGTTCTTCGGTCTCGCCGAGCCCGCGAACGACCGCGGCGATAAAGGCGCCGTGAATCAGCGGCAGTTCGCCGATGCGCCGGCCGACGGCTCGCGAGTTCTTCTGGTCGCCGTGGGCGACGATCTCGAGGGCTTCGGCAGCGCCACGACGCAAACTGTGCACCTGCGCCACGTCGCCACGGCGAACGTAGGTCAGCAGCGTGCCGATCGATACCTGCGCCGGTGAAATCGCGATGTCGATCGGCCCGCCCTGGACCAGTTCCGCGTAGGCGCGGCGATTGATCAGCGCCACCACGCGCTGGCAGCCCATCCGCTTGGCCAGCGACGCGCCCATGATGTTGTCTTCGTCGTCGTTGCTCAGCGCGAGGAACAGTTCCATCTCCTCGATCGCCTCCTGCTGCAGCAACTCCTCGTCGGTGGCATCGCCGTTGAGCACCAGTACCGACTTCAGCGAACTGGCGACGAACTCGGCGCGCCGCCGGTCGATCTCGATCAGCTTGACCTCGCACTTGCCTTCCAGCGCCTGTGCGACGCGCAGGCCGATGTTGCCGCCACCGGCAATCATCACCCGCCGCACAGGTTCCATCGAGCGGCGCAGCTCACGCATCACGGTGCGGATATGCTCCTCGGCCGCCAGCACGAAGACTTCATCGCCGTCGGCAACGATCGTTTCACCGGTCGGCGCGATCGCCCCACCGCTGCGATAAATGGCGGCAATCCGCCCATCGACGTCCGCTGGCAGGTGATTGCGCATTTCCTTGATCGGGCTGCCAACCAGCAGGCCTCCGGCATAAGCGCGCAGAGCCACCAGGGCCAGCCGTCCGCGGGCAAAGCTCAGCACCTGCAATGCTTCCGGAAAGGCCACCAGACTGGCAATGTACTCGGTAATGACCTGCTCCGGACACAAGGCGTAGTCGACCGCAAAATTCTCCGGCGACAACAGCTTTTCGCTGTCGAGAAAGTCACGCGCGCGCAAACGGGCGATGCGCGCGGGGACGTTGAAGACGCTATGCGCGACCTTGCAGGCGACCAGATTGGTCTGATCACTTTGGGTCACGGCAATCAGCAGGTCGGCGTCCTCCAGACCGGCGTTGGCCAGCACCGAAGGATGCGAGCCGTCGCCGACGACCGTCCGCAGGTCCATGCGGTCCTGCAGGTACGCCAGGCGCTCGTGGTCGCTATCGACCACCGTGATGTCGTTATTCTCGGAGACGAGACTTTCGGCAACACTCGCACCGACCTGGCCGGCGCCGAGAATGACGATCCGCATTTCTATCGATCTCCCTGAGCAACACCTGGCGAGACCTTACTCGCGCTCGTCGCCACGCCTGCCGATGTTGAGGCCCAGCTGCCTCAACTTCCGATACAGGTGGGTGCGTTCGAGGCCCGTCTTCTCGGCCAAGCGCGTCATGTTACCGCGTTCGGCGGCCAGATGATATTCGAAATACATCCGCTCGAATGCTTCCCGGGCCTCGCGCAGGGGTTGATCCAGGCAGATCGGCGACGGCGGCGGGGCGGTGCCGCCGGCTTCGCTTTGCAGGACGCGCTCGACGTCTTCGGCGCCGATCTCCTCGTCAAGCGCCGACAGCGCAAGATTTCTGACCGTGGCCAACAATTCGGCCCACTCACCCTGCCAGCGATGCAGGCGCAGGGCGTTGCGGGCGCCGCTGGAGAAATGGCGCAAGGGCACTTCCCCGCGTTCCGCGAGGTGGGACAGCAGCAGGGCGGCGATCTCGGGCACGTCGTCGCCGTGCCCCGAAATCTGCGGCAGGGCCACCCAGACCTCTCCCAGACGGCTAACCAGAATCGAATCCCAGCCGGCTTCAACGAGCGCCGTCAGCGAGCGGCTGGAAGCTGCAACCATCTGCAGATTGTGTCGCTCCAGACGTTCGAGCGCGAAGACCAGGTTCATCTGCTGCAGCTTGCCCAGTTGCGCCAGATCAGCAATGAAGACAATCCCGCCGCTGGTGTTGTGCAAGGTCTCCTGGGTCAGGGGCGTAGTCGCAGCCGACAGGTCCAGCCAGGGTGCGCGGTGCGTCTGCAGGGTGCGCGCGCAGATCTCGGCGATGCTGCCCGAACCGCTCTTGAGCAGCAGCACCGAGGTCTTCGCCGCGGCCTGTTCGAGGCGCCTTTTGAGGTCTTTGAGCAACGGCGAGCGCGCAAAGGCATCAAGCGTCAGCGGCTTCTTGTCGAGCACTGTTTCATGCTTCAGCGCCTTCTTGACGGTGGCCAGCAGCTTCTGCAGGGCGATCGGCTTCTCGAGGAAATCGGTCGCCCCGATGCGTGTCGCTTCGACCGCCGAATCGATCGTCCCGTGGCCGGACATCATCACCACGGGCATCGTCAGGAGACCGCCAGCGGACCATTCCTTGAGCAGCGATATGCCATCGGTATCGGGCATCCAGATGTCCAGAAGAACCAGATCCGGCCGTTTTTCGGCACGCACCTTGCGCGCCGCGGCAGCGTTCTCCGCCTGCCAGACGGAGTGGCCTTCGTCGGCAAGAATCTCGGAGAGCAGCTCGCGGATACCCATTTCATCGTCGACGATAAGTATTTGCGCCATTTCAGGCCTCGGTGGGAAGTTGGCTCACGCGGTGTCCTCGAGTCGGCAAGGAAGCCAGCGGCAGGGCAATGCTGACCACCCCGCCTCCGGCCGGCTGACGGTTGTTGATCCGGATCCGCCCCTGATGTTCGTCGACGATCTTCTTGACGATCGCCAGGCCAAGGCCGGTGCCGCGCGCCTTGGTGGTCACGTAGGGTTCCAGGACCCGGGCCATGATCTCCGGCGGAAAGCCCGGCCCGTGGTCGGTAACGATCATTTCGGCCAGGTTGTCGGCGAGGCGCGTCCTGATTTCGATGCTTGGCGAATCGACCGATTCCTGTGCATCCTCGGCGTTGCGCAACAGATTGTGGATGATCTGCCGCAACTGGGTCGCGTCACCGCAGACCGGCGGCAGCTTCGCCGCGAGCTTCAGCGCGATGGTCGCGCGCGACGTTTCATACAGACCAAGCACTTCGCTGATCAGTGCGTTGAGGTCCACAGCGGTCAGTTCGGGGGCCGGTAACCGGGCGTAGTCGCTGAAATCATTGACCATGCGTTTCATCGCCTCGACCTGCCGAATGATGGTCTGCGTCGAGCGACTGAGCATCTCGGCATCGCTGCCGCTGACCCGGTCGGCAAGCTTCATCTGCAGCCGCTCGGCGGAGAGCTGGATGGGGGTCAGCGGATTCTTGATCTCGTGCGCCAGGCGCCGTGCGACTTCACCCCAGGCGGCGCTGCGCTGAGCGGCAATCAGCCGCGTGACGTCGTCGAAAACGACCACATAGCCGCCGTGCGATCCGGCTGGCAACTGAGTGCCGCGCAGCAACAGAATCTGCGGCAGGCCATCGGTATGCTCAAGCTCGATCTGTTCCTGCCATTCGCTGCTTTCGTGTTCGGCAAAGGCGCCGCGAATCGCCTCGCCGAGGGCCAGCTGGCGCGGCCAGTTTTCCGGCGCCTCGCCGAGCAGACCGCTGAAGTCATCGGCGAGAATGGTCAGCGCACCCTCGTTCACCGTGCGCAGCACGAAACGTCGGTCAAAGACCAGAACGCCCGCCGAGAGGTTGGCCAGAATCGATTCCAG